>CAZUPJ010000006.1:0-20723 GCA_964622185.1 uncultured Treponemataceae bacterium | reverse complement strand
ACAATATCGTTTTGGAGAGAGACTTTCTTTGGAGGTAAATTGTAATCCTGAAGATTACGATACTATATTAAAACTAAGGATTCCAAAGCTAACATTACAACCTATATTAGAAAATAGTATTATACATGGAACAGAACTCCTATTAAAAAAAGGAATTTTGTCAATAGCATTGGAAATTACAGAAAATCGTTTATTAATACAAATATCTGATAATGGCATAGGAATGAACGAAAAAACACTTTCTCTTTTAAATAATAAAATAGAAAGTAGTTTAGAAACAGTTGTTCCTCAAGGAGGGAAAGGAGGTCTTGCACTTCCAAATGTAAACAACCGCATAAGGCTTCTCTTTGGAGATGAGTATGGCATACATGTTTTTTCACTGGAAGGTAGTGGTACTGATGTCGAAATATCACTCCCAATAGCCAAAAACGATGCAGATATTAAAAATAAAGAAGCTTTATCATGAAACAAGAAATTTTTCGTATGCACAATGTAACATACTACGAAAAAAATAGTTTACAACTGAAAGATTTTAACTTGCATATATTTTCAGGAGAAATTTTATCGCTTTTACCAGTAAACAACCAGGGGTTAGATGCACTTTTACGGCTGTTTCGTCAAAATGAACAGTTACATTCGGGGTATATTTATTACAAAGAAAAGCTCATAAATAGTTGGAAAGGTGCAGAGCATGGATTTACAAAAATTTCAATAATTCAAAACCAAAGTTCATTGGTTGGAGGGTTAACTGTTTTTGACAATATTTTTGTTTTACGCCCTGGCTTTCGTTCCTTTATTATTCGCCCTCAGTTATTAAAGCAACAATTACAACCATTTTTTGATGAATTACATTTAGATATTTCACCTTCATCATACATAGATGAATTATCGTCCTTTGAACTTTTAGTAATAGAACTTATAAAAGCCATCGTAAACGGAGGAAAATTAGTTGTCTTAAGTGAAATAGGTAGTTTTTTAAGCGAATCTGACTTGTCAAGATACCATAAAATTATTCGTCACTATGCACAAAAAGGAATTTCATTTTTGTATATCGCATATCATCTTGAAGAAGTTAGATTAATCAGTGACCGCTCTCTTGTATTACGAAATGGCACAATTTTAAAGACAGTATGCCCATCAGATATTTTAACCTATACATCTGACTATAGAGATGATGTTAGAAATGATATAAACAAAAAACAAACGGTACAAAGCGCACCTATTTTTTATGTTCATAATATATATAGTGGCTCTATAAAAAATTTATCATTTTCAGTATCAAAAGGAGAATGTATTGTTATCCACACACTGACAGCACAAATATATTCAGATATTTTAAATATTTTTTCAGGAACAAAGAAAATTGAAAAAGGGGAAATTACTTTAGATAATGAACCCTTTGATGGGTCATATTCCAGAAAAACTGCAATAATAAACGAGAATCCCTCTTTTTCAATGCTTTTTTCTGATATGAATTACTTAGATAATCTATGTTTTACTATTGACCATAAATTGCCTGAAATTTGGACAAACAATCAAGTAAAAAAAGGTCTCAAAAAAGAATTTTTGATAAACAATGAGCACATTTCATTTGAAAAACCAGTAGAAGAACTGTCCATTGAGCAAAAATATAATCTCATATATCACAGAATTATATTGCAAAACCCGCAGATTGTGTTTTGCTTGCAACCGTTCAACAAAGCAGATATGAAACTACGAATGCACATTCGAAACCTCATAAAAAAACTTTTCCACCAAAAAATTGCAGTGGTAATTCTTGCAGTAAATCTTGCAGACAGCTTATCAATTGCAAACAGACTTATTAGAATTACTCAAGACAGCCATACCGAAGTATATGAGCAAAAAGATTTTTCCGAGATTCCCTTTTCTGCACCATGGGTTGATCTTTACAAAGAGTAATCAGGACTATAAAAAAATCATATTATATTTGTGGAGGCAAACACTCATGAATTTCTATATTCGTTTTTGAAGCTATCTGCACCTTCCCTTTTATACAATGCGGGATTAAAAAATAATCACCTTTTTTTATAGACTTCTTAAAATCTGCATGGATAATTTCGCCTTCACCATCTGTTACAACACAAACTGCCGGTGCATTATTCAAATTAAAAGTTGAGCCAGAACTTTTGTGCCTGTTTACGTTAAAACATTTTGTATCTGCATTAGAAATAAGAGATTCTAGCATATATCCATCTTTTTCAATGAGAACTTGAGGTATCTTTTTAAATATTTGAACAGCAGCTTCTCCGTGTAGCTCGTAACTAAAACATTTCAAAGCAATGTCTCGTGGCAGACCGAGGTACTTTTCGTAATCAGATAAAAAGTAATCGCCACACCAAGATTCAGGTTGAACGGTAAAGTCTGTTGGCTCTTGAACTTCTAAAATAAGGCATCCATAGCCAATGGCATGTACAGCTTTTGCTGGAATAAAAAATACATCACCTTTTTTTACTTCAATTTTGTTAAGCACATTATCCATAGCATGTTTATCGGTTTCATTTGCTTCAATAATTTTTACAAATTCTTCCTCTGTCATTTTTGCTTTAAAACCGAGGTAAATACATGCATTTTCTCTTGTTGCCAAGATTATCCAAGACTCTGCTTTTCCGTAGCTAGAGTTAAAGTGTTTTTCTGAAAATGCTTTATCAGGGTGAGCCTGCAAGGGGAGGCGAATACCACTGTCTAAACCTTTTACTAAAACTCCTAATTCATCTCTGTTTCCCAAAATTTCTTTTTTATACGATTGTATTAAATCGTCTAAATAAATATCAGAATTTTTTACTATAGAAACCCCGTCTTTTTCGGTAATGGGTTCTTTGTTTAAGGCCTTTACATCAGAGACAATCCATTCTTCAGGAAAATTACCATCTATCGGTTCATCTCCAAAAAAATCTCCAAAAAGTTTCCCACCGTTATACACTCTAAACACTCTGTTTCGTTCAAAAAATATTGGATTATTTACTAATTGGTTGTAATCTTGCATCATTTTTCCCTTAACTATATTTTACATTATTATAACACAAACAAAACCCTTTTAAAAGTACTTCTCTGCTCATTTCATAACACATAGATATTTTTTTGTATCCTTTTTTTCATTACGGTGTTATACTGTTGCGGGGTGATTTTTTGAAAAAAAAGTACATGAAGCACTCAAAAATAGAACATCATTTTTCAAATCGAAAGTTCTTAAAAAAACTTTTTGGACTTCGTTTTAAACTGGGCTTTAGCCGTGCTACTAGTAAAAAATCGGTTCACATAGGACGCTTTGCCTTTTTACATACTCGTTTTATCATTCGAAGCAAAGAAGAAAACACTCGTCTTCCCATAAATACAGAAATACTTTGGACCCTCCCTGACACGTACAGTTTTGTGGTAATAAGCGACGTTCACCTAAAAAAAACTGATACCAGAATGCTTGAAGACTTACAGCACGCATTTATAAAAGGCGACGCTTTTTTAATAGTTACGGGTGATTTAACGGCATCTGGCAGCAAAGCTGAGCTTGAGCAATTTGTAGACATTGTGCAAAAACTTCCAACACCATGCTACCCTGTTATTGGGAATCACGATATATATAGATTTAATTGGCCTACGTGGCAAAACATAATAGGGGAAACGGTTTACAGAGTTGACAAAGAAAATACAACACTTATAATGCTCGATTCTGCCAATGGGTTTTTGGGGAAAAATCAATTGGAATGGTTGGAGCAACAACTTGCAACAAGAAAAAAACACACCTTTGTTTTTAGTCATTGCAATTTTTTTATTCCACGAAGAACTGTTTTACAACAGTTTTCTAACTTTGCCGAACGACAACACTTTGTAAATATATGCAAAGGGAAAGTCGATGCCGTTTTTACTGGTCACAGCCACAAACAATACAGCCACATTGCAGATGGAGTCTTATTTATCAACATGGAAGACTTTAGAGACAAAGGAACCTTTTGCCGCGTACATGTTTCTCCTAAAAAATTTCAATGTACGTATGCGCGTGTCATAGATATTCAAATTTCAACTAAGTAAAAAAACTTGCATAGTTTGCACTTTTTCTATATATTAACATCATAAAACTATTTTGGAGATTTTAATGAAAAAAACAGTACTACTTGCACAACTCTTTGCAGTAACAATTCTTTTTACATCATGTCAAGAAGATATGAACATAGAAGCAAACTGGACACTAATTGCAATTGAAGACGCAAACACAAACTTATCCTTTAATGATGGAACGCTAACCACTACAGTTACAATGTATGTAGATATGCAAGACGAAGCCATATACAAGATAGCAGGTTTTTCAGGGGTAAATAATTTTAACGGAACTGTGACAAGAGATAAAAACAGCATAACTGTTTCTCCACTTGCCGTTACTATGATGATGGGAATTGAAGCTGCACAAAAAGCTGAAGATATGTTTTTAAAAACATTACAAGAAGGCGGCAAGCTCTCAACTAAAGAAACAGATAATGGAACCGTTTTACAAATAGAAAATTCTAAAAATGAAACAACATTGCAATTCATTCAAACAGTTCTTGAAAACACTGTTTGGAACCTGTCAATGTACAATGTAGGTAATGCTGTTACAAACGTACCTGCAAGTGTTAGTGGCGTAAACATTGGTTTTTCAACAGATGGAAAAGTGTACGGAAGTACCGGCGTAAACCAAATGATGGCAACATATGAATATACAGAAGATGGTGCAATCACTATTTCTGCAGTTGGAATAACACGTATGGCAGCACCAAACCAAGAAGTTCGCGATTTTGAAATGAAGCTACTTGAGTTATTAGAACAAGTTGCCATTTTTGAAATGAGTGGAGATCGCTTAACATTTCGAAATGCAAACGAGGAAACAATGCTTGTATACAGCAGATAAAACATCTTATAAAGAAGACTTTAATTCACCTGAGTTAAAGTCTTTTTTTTGAAAACTTGACAACACTGCATTATTATTAGTATACTGATTACATAGAAAAGGATCCATTATGAAAAAAGCAATTACCATTATAGCATTACTACTTTTTGTTCTTTCTGCTTGCCAACAAAATACTACTCCAACATATAAAATACACTTTGACGCAAGTGGTGGAACGGGGACAATGGGCTTTCAATATTTTAACACTTATGCAGAAATACCATTAAATAAAAATACATTTGTATATGCAGGAAAGAGTTTTATTGGATGGGATATGAATGATGATGCAACCATAGAATATACAGATGGAGCTATGTTTAAAGACACCTTTAGCGGTGCAAAAACAGATGTTACATTAAAAGCAGTTTGGGAAGATGGATATAGAATTACTTTTGATGCAAACGGCGGAACTGGCACAATGGATCAACAAAACATAACAAAAGACGCCGCTGACAAATATATAGCAAATCTGAACGAAAATACTTTTGAAAGAAGCGGATTTTTATTTAAAGGGTGGAGCGAATCAGCAACAGGCAACTCTACAATAATTGAAGACAAAGCTAGTTATGAAGCAACAAAGCAAACAACACTGTATGCCCAGTGGTATTAAAACGTGACAAGTATAAAAAAAGACCTTTACAATGTTTATTGCAAAGGTCTTTTTTTATTTTTTCCAATAAGCACGTGTAAAGAAAATAATCATTGTATATAATTCTAAGCGACCTGCAATCATGGCAAATGAAAACCATATTTTTGCTACTGGGTGAAAAAATGCATAATTTCCTACTGGTCCTACTGCTCCAAAACCAGGTCCAATATTTCCAACCAAAGCAAGCCCCGCAGTGTATGAAGTTACTAAATCAGCACCATTCATAGCTGCAACCATTGTGGTAATCACAACTAACGTAAAATACAAGCATATAAATCCTGCCACACTATAGACAATATCTTTTCTACCAACCCTATCGTTTAATTGTATACTAAAAATTCCGTGTGGATGAAGCATTCGTTTAATTTCAATACCAAGTTGTTTTGCTAAAATAACCCAGCGCAATACCTTTATACTACCACCAGTTGATCCCGTACATCCACCAACAAACATCAAAAAGAAAATAATCATTTGAGCAAAGGGATGCCATAGTGAATAATCTGCTGTAACAAAGCCAGTTGTTGTTGTTATAGAAACTGCTTGAAAAGAGGCATACCGAAGTGCATCTGCAACGGAACCATATGTTGGATAAATAAAAATGGCAATGCCAATAACTGCGACTAGCACAATTGCCAAATATGCTTTTAATTCTGTGTTGCGAAGAATTTCTAGACCATTGCCCGTAATAACATAATAATATAAACTAAAGTTTACCCCTGCTAAAAGCATAAAAATGGTAATAATCCAATCAATCGATGCAGAATTAAAACCACCAACACTTGCATTAAGGGAACTAAAGCCACCCGTTCCTAATGTTGCAAATGTGTGCCCAACTGCATCGATAAAATCCATACCTGCAACCATCAAAAGCACAGTTTGTATGACGGTTAGTCCTAAATAGATAAACCATAAAATTTTTGCCGTCATAGTAATTTTTGGTGTAATTTTTCCCTTTTCAGGGCCAGTTGTTTCTGCTTTTATAAGTTGAAATCCACCAACACCAATAAGCGGTAATATAGCAACCGTAAGTGCAACAATTCCCATTCCGCCCAACCAGTGCATTTGCATACGCCACAAGTTTATTGACCTTGGAAGACTTTGAATTTCTGTTAAAATTGAAGCTCCTGTAGTTGTGTATCCTGAAGCACTTTCAAAAAGAGCATCTGCAAAAGAGGGAATATACCCTGAAATCATAAATGGTATAGCCCCAAGAAGACTAGCAAATGTCCAAGAAAGTGCAACAGCTACAAAACCACTTCGAGTAGATAGCTTAAATTTTAGTCTTCTTGTTGCAAGTAGAACAACACCGCCAAAAACCCAGCAAAATACAATAGGTATGATAAAAGCTGGTATTACTTCTGCCTCTCCTGCACTCATTGCAACACCTACTGGCAAAAACATCGTAAACGAAATAATCATTAGGAGCATAAAAATAAGGCGAACCAACGAAAGGCTTATCACGTTTCTACTCCAAAATCACTGAGTATATCCATAACATTTTCAGTTTGTACAAGTATTACCAATACATCGCCTGCCTTAAAAGCGGAATCACCTGTAGGAATTGAAAATTTTTCACTTCCTTTCTTTTTTGTAAGCAACATAATAAATGTTGATAAATTTGAAAATTCGCTGACCTTTATGCCAATCATAGGGCACTCTTCAGGTAAAATAATTTCAATAATTTCTAACTTCCCATCTGTTACAGTATGAATACCAGTAACACTTTTCCCTCTCAAATGACTAAGAATTGTGTCAATTACAGCATCTTTAATAGGAACTGCAACATCGATGCCGATGTCTCGCCCAATTGCGGCATAGTTTTCACTTTGAACAAGACACACTGTTTTGCTTACACCAAGAGTTTTCATGTATGCAGAAGCTATCATATTAAGTTCATGATTCCTAGTTGCAGCAATAACTAAATCAAACGAACTTAAGTTTTCTTCTTCAATAAAACTTTCATCGGTAATATCTGCATGAAAAATATTTGCCATTGGGAATCGCTCAGATGCAGCCTTAGCTTTTTCTTTATCTGAATCAATAATTACAAAGTCAGTATTAATTTTTTTTAGCTTATTAAAAACACCCTTACTGTCGCTAATACGCGTTTTTAAGAGTTGCTCAGCAACTATTGTTCCTATTTTTCCAGCACCGACAAGAGCAATCTTTTTTAGTACATTTACTTCAGACCCACACAAATCAAGTATTTTAGAAAGTTCGTCTTTATGAACAAGAACCCCTATTCTGTCCCCAACTTCCAAAACAGTAGCCCCCGATGGGAAAAATGTTTTACCTGTTTTTTCAACATACGCAAATAAAAACGGAGTTGTTGTTGTTTTCCGCACATCAAGCACGGTAGAACCTGCAAAAGCACTCCCCTCTTCAATGTATACAGAAGTTAATTCATAATCTGAATCATCAAACTCTACAACATCGGTAATTGCACCATGTTCAACGGCTGTAACAATTTCGTTTGCTGCTTCTAAGTCAGGATGAACCATGCAATCTATTCCATATGTTCGTCTTTTTGTTTGTGCTGAAGTGTAATAATATTCATAGTTACGGACGCGTGCGATTTTTATTATTCTGGGATACACTGATTCAACTAAAGAGCACGTTATCATATTTAATTCGTCGGATTCTGTTACAGCAACAATAGCATCTGCCTTTGCAATGCCTGCTGCTTCAAGGGTAGCAAGACTATTTCCAGAAGCTTGCATAACCATACAATCTAGCCGGTTTGAAGCATGCCTCACAATTTCTTCATTGCTATCGATAAGTACAACATCATTTCTTTCGCTAATTAAGCGACGAGCAAGCCTTGTTCCTGTAAACCCGGCACCGACAATAATAATCTTCATAGTGTTACTATCCTATTACCACTTGTAAGTAAATTACATTTTCAATCATGGAACGAGCCACAAAAAGTATTATTGTAGTATGATACCTTATTCAATTTCTGTCAAGCACATTCAGACTTATATTTCACAAACTATTTTTCTTAGAAGTTAATTGAGAAACACCGATAATAAAATTATGCTTACAAGAAAATTACAAACAGTATTGCTGTGCACACTTTTTATTCCGCAAATATTATTTTCTCAAACCGAAGAAAAAGCAACAATTAAATATGAGGGCAGTGGCTCTTACTGGATGGTTGAGCGCTCTGATTTACGTCGCTACGACAACGGTCGATATACAGGCCTTACACAGCGTGAAGTTCGCTCTTTCGTTCATCCCGTGAAGGCTCCATCGCAAAGAACCTTACAAGGTAACATTCAACTCATAGCATCAAAGAATGCTGGCATAGGGACCTGGTTTGATGGAAGTTTTTTTGTAGACGAAAAGACCCTTTCTAACCAACAAGAAACCGCTCTTGGGCTTAGCGATGCAATACCAGCAACATTTTTTATTTCGCCTGACGGAATGTTAATCCCAATCGTTGATAACGGTTTTCCAACCTTTAGAAGCTTTCCAGCTTTTCCAACAGAGCCTCTAAAAGAAGGCGACACGTGGATGTCAGATGCTATTCGATCTGTAGATCCTCTAAATAAGGGGGTGTACACAAAACTAAAAATGACTGTTCAATATACATTTATTGGAGAAGAAGAATATTTAGGAGAAGAAGTATATAGGATTCGTGCTCAATGGGCAACTCGGTATAATCAGTTGTCAAAAGACCTTGACGGAGACAGTGATTTAATACAAGCAAGTGGAAGCCATAAAGCAAGTATAATAGTATTAAAAGATACTGGGGCTGCCATACTTATCCAAGATAGTGTTGATGAAACATTTAAATATTCAAATGGCCAAACAATCCAATTCAAAGGCAATATAAATTTATTTACAGAGTTCCCTCCTTCTGTAAACACCGAAGAACTCTTACCAGCACTCGAAAAAATTGCAACTGTTGCTCCTCAAGTTGCTACTAACGAAGGGTCCACTCATTCACAATACATGTACGGTACAACGGAAAGTGCAACTGAAAATTTCTCAGAACATGACTTACCACCCTCAAGCATACCTCGAAATACTAGCACCGACAATATTGATGATATTTTACCTCTATATCCTGAAAGTACTACAAACAACATGCTCGTTGAGCATACCCCTGCAGGGCTTAGGCTTTCAATTAGAAATATTCAATTTTTACCAAATAGTGCTGAATTTTCTCCCGATGAATATTCAAGGTTAGACATGATTGCAAAAGCACTAGGTTCAATAGCTGATGCACAGTTTCTTGTCGAAGGGCACAGTGCCTCCATTGGAAATCCCCTTGGCGAAAAACAACTGTCCATTGATCGTGCACAAAAAATTGTAGAAGAATTGTCTGCACGAGGAATAAACAAGGATAGATTTTTAACAAACGGTTTTGGTTCCGCAAACCCAATTGCTTCAAATGATACAGCAGAAGGTAGAGAAGCAAACAGACGTGTTGAAATAACTATATTAGAATAGATTTGTTACAATTCATGGCATTTTCATATTCTAAAGCTCACCATGAATAGTTTCCTTTTTTATAGAAAAAGGCATTGGAGAGGTTTACAAAAAGTCCATATACCGATATAGTCTAGCAATGAAAAGCACAATGCAAAAATTTTTAATATGGTTATTAGTCTTTATTCTAGCAGGAATTGTTCCTCTCCTATTTATAAGCACTGGTGCAAATTTACCTGTGCTTATTGTAGTCTTTATTATTGTTGCTACCATTCTTACCGGTATTTATTGGTTTTTCGTAGCGGGTCCAATTACACGATTAAATAAATATCTTGAAGAAGTAAATAAAAACGACCTTAGCCCTCAATGCAAACTGGGAACCACTACCCCCACAATGCTTCAATCTGAAAGGTTACTTAATACAATAATTTTAAGTAACCTAAACGACCTCATAGAAAATATAAAGGCAGCCGTTGTTAATGCACAAGACTCTTCAAATGTATTCTTAACAGAAGTTCAAAAAGCAATTACAAATGCTTCACGCATTTCCCTTGGAGCGGATTTTATTGGATCTCGGGTAGAAAACCTTGAAGAATTACTTGAAGCATCTTTACAAGAAAACAATGCTGTACAAAACAACATTTCAGAATGTACTAGTTTTATGGATAATCAAGTAGACTCGTTAGCACAAACAGGTGAAGTTATTGAAGAAATTACAATGCGCCTAAATGAATTTATTGAAGGTCTTGCAGAAAAAAAGGAGCGCTCAAAACAACTTGGTATGCTTACCCAAGAATCTGCTCTTACCGTGCAACAAACAATTGAAGCCGTAACAAAAATATCTGAAAATATTGGAATGATAAAAGAAACCATAACAATTGTTGCTTCAGTTGCAGCCCAAACAAACCTTTTGGCAATGAATGCTTCAATTGAGGCTGCTCATGCAGGAGATGCAGGAAAGGGGTTTGCGGTAGTTGCCGATGAAATACGAAGCCTTGCAGAAAAAACCGCAATACAAGTACAAACAATTACAAGCTCTCTTGTAGGTATGAATTCCTTAATTTCACAAGCAGTAGAGCAAACAAATTTAACAGGTGTTGCTTTTGAAAAAATAACCTCAGAAGTCTCTGATGTTGTAGAAATCTTTGATTCTGTCATAACGTATTATGGTGAACTTGGCGAAACAAACAATACTATCCACAAAAATTTTATTGGAATACGAAAAACAGAAGATGAAATTTCTGAGAGAATGGGAATTATAAAATCAAAAGTTGATTCGAATACCGAACATTTAGAAGGTATCCACGACAGCACAAATAAAATCCGTGACATATTAAAAAGAAACACAGAAGAAGCATTACATTTAAGTCATGTGCAAGCGCCTATCTATGCAAATGCCATATTTAACGCAAAAAAGTTAGAACACATACGAAAATTTATTGACGTTTTTCACTTGGCAGACACTCCGTACAATATGTGGAGAGCAGACAAAAAAGAATTACATTCTATTCTGGACGCAATTTTCTCACACCTTGAATGGACAGTAAAACTTTTAGATTTTTTACATGGACGCTCAAACGATGTTCTCCCTTTTATCGAGGAAAAGTCAACTATTTTTGCAAAGTGGCTCTATGGGAAAGAAGGTAAATCTTGTGCCGACCATGAAGCATACACAAAAGTTATAGATTTTAATGAAGCTATACACGGAAAAGCAAAACTCGTTGAAATGCTTACAACGGCAGGAAAAGAACAAGAAGCTACAATTGAGTTTTCAGAACTCTTAGAATATTCAAGAGAAATGGTTGTTCTTTTAAATGAGCTCAAAATTCATATTATTAAACGCTCTATAAATCCTGAAACAAAATTGTATACAGATTCATATACAGAAGTTGACCCAAACTATAAACAAGAAACCTCAAAAACTAAGGCATTAATTACTACCACCAACCTTACCTCAAATGATATTTCAGAAGACTTAGATGAAGTTGAGCTTTTAGATGAATTAGAAGAACTCGAAGATTAGCACTTTAGCTCTAAACCATCAAAAGCAGGAGAAATTCTATTGGAGCCTTCATGTGTATGATCCTGTATCCATTTTTCTATTTGGACATGAGAAAAATCGTGACTTATATGTGTAAACCACGTATTTTCAGCATTAATTTTTTGAGAACAATCTAAACTTTCTTGAAAACAAAAGTGGGTAGTGTGCTCTTTTCCTCGCAAACTATCTATTACACAGTGTGTTACATCTTTTACCATTTCTATCGACTCATCACTGATATAATTGCAATCGGTCAAATAGGCAAAAGATTTTTTTGTTTTAGTGTCTGTTATTTTCCACCCAGAAACATTTAAGCAACCATGTTTCATAGGCACAAGAACTATTTCTAAGCATCCAATTTTAAGAGATTTTTTTTCAGTATAACAATCTGCAGATATCAATTCTAAGTGTGGTTTACCCCCGCCTTCTTTAGTAGGTGTAAAAACATAATCAAACCTGTTTTTTATATCTTTTAATGTTTCATCATTACTAAAAATACGAAGAGGATCTTTTGGAGGAATATCTTTTTTTACTTTTTTGGGATTCCACGTGTGAGAAAAAATTCTAAGATCATCAAGACCATGGAGATGATCTGCATGTGAATGTGTAAGCAACACAGCATCAGCTTTCGATAGACCAAATCGCAGTGCTTGTAATCGAAATTCTGGAGACACATCTATAATTATTGTTGTCCCGTCACTTCCATATACAAAAGCTCCCGTCCTGTTTCTATTATCTCTTGCATCAGATGATTTACAAACAGCACACTCACATCCAATTACAGGGATTCCGTGGCTTGTTCCCGTGCCAGATAAAACTATTTGCATTTATACCCACTATTGATTTTTGTATTGTTCAACAACTTCTTCAACATATTCAAGTGTAATGTTTGCAGATTTAAACATTGCTTCACTTTCTGCACCAGCATGGTATTTTTTCTCACACACAACGCGAATAATTCCGCAGTTTATAATGAGCATTGCACATGTTCTACAAGGAGTCATTTTACAATACACGGTAGCACCAGCAAGTGGAATGCCGTGGCGTGCAGCTTGGCAAATAGCGTTTTGCTCTGCATGAACGGTACGAACACAATGATTTGTTTCGCTACCGTCTTCGTGTACCATTTTTTTCATTTGATGCCCAACATCGTCACAATGCGGAAACCCAACAGGGGAGCCTACATATCCTGTTACCAGTATTTGATTATCCCTTGCAATTACGCAACCCGACTTTCCTCTGTCACATGTTGCCCTTTTTGCAATAGTTCGGGCAACTTCCATAAAATATTCATCCCATGTTGGTCTTTTTTCTTGTTCACTCATTTTTCTCTCCTTTTTGTTCTTTATTTAAAAGCTTTTTTTATTTGTTCAATTTCATCTCTTAAGAGTGCTGCCTCTTCGAACTCTAATCGCTCTGCATGTTCGTGCATTTGTTTTTCCATAAACTTTAAGAGTTTTTTGCGTTGTCCAGGTATAAACATATTTGTTGCATCCTTTATTACAGAAAGCTCTGTAAATACAGCTTCTTTTTTCTCTTCATTCTGACGCACCAAAATATCTTCTATTGCCTTTGCAACCGTTGCTGGCGTTATACCATGTTTTTCGTTATATTCTTCTTGTATTTTACGTCTGCGCTGTGTCTCTTCAATGGCATCTTTCATTGCTGGGCTCATTTTGTCAGCATACATCACAACACGCCCTTCACTGTTACGTGCCGCACGTCCAATAATCTGTACTAAACTCGTTGTAGAACGTAAAAACCCAATTTTATCTGCATCAAGAATTGCAATAAATGAAACCTCTGGTAAGTCAATTCCCTCTCTTAAAAGATTAATACCAACTAAAACATCAAACTCACCAGCACGCAAACCTTTTAATATTTCCACTCGCTCAATTGTTTCAACTTCAGAGTGAATGTATTTTACCTTGAGGTTTAATTCGTCAAGATAGTCTGTTAAATCTTCTGCCATTTTTTTTGTGAGTGTTAGAATAAGACTTCGCTCATTTCTGTCTATGCGTTTTTTTACTTCAAGGTAAATGTCTTGCATTTGCCCCTCGCTGGGGCGCACTTCTACTAAAGGATCTAAAAGTCCTGTGGGTCGAATAAGTTGCTCAACAACACGTACACTTTTTTCAAGCTCTCCATCTCTAGGGGTCGCAGAAACAAAAAGTGTTTGGTTTAATTTTTCTTCAAATTCTGCAAATCGCAAAGGACGATTATCCAAAGCACTCGGCAGCCGAAAACCAAAGTTTACAAGATTTGTTTTACGACTTTTGTCCCCCTCATACATAGCACCAATTTGCGAAAGCGTTACGTGAGACTCATCAATAATGCACAAAAAGTCATCGGGGAAATAATGTAAAAGAGTTGCAGGTGGCTGCCCTGATGTACGTCCCGTAATTGGCCCTGAATAGTTTTCTATACCAGGACAGTATCCCATTTCACTCATCATTTCAAGGTCGTATGTTGTGCGAGTTTTTAAGCGTTCGGCTTCCATAATTTTACCCTGACTTTGAAAAAACTCCACTTGCATTTCCATTTCGTTTCGGATACGATCTTCTGCCTCTTTTATCATATCGGGTGGCACAATGAAGTGTTTGGCAGGGTAGAGCATAAGTTCATCCATATCTTCTCGAATATCGCCCGAAATAGGGTCAAAGCGACGAATGCGCACAATTTCTTCCCAGTCAAGTTCTATTCGATATGCTTCATGCATATAGGCAGGGAATATCTCCATTACATCGCCACGGATTCGGAAGTTTCCTCTTTCCAAGATTGCATCGTTTCTGTCATACTGAAGGCTTACCAATTTACGTGCAAACTTTTCAGGTGTTAAATTGTGTCCTTTTTCAATATGAATACTCATGTCTCGATAAATTTCTGGCATCCCCAAACCATAAATACAAGACACGGTTGCAATTACAATAACATCTCGCCGTTCTACCAAGGAATATGTAGCACTAAGACGAAGACGGTCAATTTCATCATTAATAGATGCATCTTTTTCTATGTATAAATCGCGTGCGGGAACGTATGCTTCTGGTTGGTAATAATCGTAATAAGACACAAAGTATTCAACAGCATTGTTCGGAAAAAAACTTTTAAACTCACGATACAATTGTGCAGAAAGTGTTTTGTTGTGGCTTATTACAAGAGTAGGACGCTGAACTTGCTCTATTACCTTTGCCATAGTAAAAGTTTTACCAGAGCCTGTTACACCTTTTAATGTTTGACACTTATCACCTTTGATGAAACCTTCAGACAAGGCTTTTATGGCAGCGGGTTGATCTCCAGAGGGTTCAAAACTCGATTCTACTTTAAATGGTCTCATGGTTTATCTCACGTTTGAAGTTGATAATTCTAATTTAATTGAAAGTTCTTGTTGTCCTCTTCGTACACCAATAGCTATCATGTCGCCTGGTTTTTTACTTTCCAAAAGAGAATAATAATCTGCAAAGGTTCTAATTGGCTCTCCGTCAATTGATGTAATAACATCCCCTCCAAGGTAAATAATTACTGCATTTCTACCACTTCCGTAGCGAACTCCTTCTGTTCCAGCTTTTAATCCTGCTTTTTCAGCAGTTCCATTTTTAGTAAGTTCTGATACTAAAAGACCATGCGATACAGATAGTTCTGCATAAGAAGCTATAGAACGAGTTACTTGCACCAACCTTGAGTTAGGATCTAACACACCACGTTGCACTTGCCCATATTCAATTAAATCTGAAACAACTCTCTTTGCAGTATCAATAGGAACCGCAAAACCAATCCCAGAGGAAACACCACTAGATGAATAAATAATAGTATTTACGCCAATCATCCTTCCTTGTGTATCTAAAAGAGGTCCTCCTGAGTTTCCAGGGTTAATAGCAGTATCTGTCTGAATCATATCTCGAATAATTGTTTGGTTTGATGTTTGAATGGGGCGCCCGAGAGCAGAGACAATCCCTGTTGTCATAGTGCGTTCAAATCCAAAAGGATTTCCTATTGCTATAACCTTTTGCCCCACAACAAGATTTTCAGAGCTTGAAAAATCAATGGTAGTAAGTTCAACTCCCGGAGGTGGATCAAATTTTAATACGGCTAAATCACTTGCAGTATCGGTACCAATAACTTCGCCTTCATATTGAGTACCATCTGAAAGAGAAATATAAATTCGGTAGGCATCTTCAATTACATGAACATTGGTTACAACATAGCCACGAGAATCAATAATTGACCCCGATCCAGAACCTCCTTCATGGGGCATGGCTTCTAAAAACCAGTTTACACCCATGACTTCAGTTGTAATATTTACTACAGCAGGTGCTGCTGCTTCGTATATTCGTATGTTTTGAATTTCATCTTGCGTAAAATTCTGATAATTTACTATGGGTTGAATAGTTTGACTTTGAATGGAGGCTTGTGAAGGTACAGTATTGCTACCATACAGACGGTTTTCAAGAGTATCTATTTGACTTTGCATCTCTTTAAATACAGTTTGAGTATCTTTTGCACTCCCAAAAAATACAGAGCCCAAAATTAATCCGATTACCATAAATCCAGCAGAAACAAAGGCTGTAAGAATTATTTGTTTTTTTATGTACCGTCTCATACTTATAGTATACTACTCAAACGCAAAAAATTCCAGTAGAAAAATGACATTGGGATAAAAAAGTATATGGCAAGACACAAAATTACTATATTCACATGCATATAAAAAATGCAAAAAAATATCTGTCATCAAAGGAATGTACCCCTTACATACTCAATATTCGTAATTTAGCCTTCAAAATTACGAATTAAACACTTATTTTTCGTGCCAAATATACAAACGGCGTATCACATATACTAGCAATAACATAAATTATATAACTTGAAAGACAAATTGAAAGCACTACGTCAAATTCGTATATACCATAAAAAGCACCAAAAGTAAAAAGAAGTGTATTTATTAATTGCGAAATAAGTGTTGAGCCATTGTTTCTGAGCCATAAAAAGGTATTTCTGTTTCCACTAATTTTCTCTGTAAAAGCCCACCATTTGTGATACACCCATACATCGAATGTTTGCGATATGGCATATGCTGCAAGCCCCGCAAACATTACTCGAGGAGTATTTGAAAAAATTGTTTGCATTGCCCCAAAAGCGAAATCATTACTGCTCGGAATGTACTGAAGCCAGTATTGTGAAAGCACAATAAAGAGAACAGAGGTTGCACAGCCAATGCCCACTGCCTTATTTGCTTCTTTTTTTCCGTATACCTCACTCATAATATCTGTTACCAAAAAAGTCGAAGCAAATAAAATATTCCCAAGCGTTTGTTCAATGCCAAACGCATGAATTAATATTAAGACCTCAATATTTGCAGTAATCGTTGCAATTACAGTCCATGCATATAAGCCGACATCCTTAAATAAGCGAAGTATAAGTAAAACACTCCCGTAACAAAGAAAAAGGGAGCCAATTAAAAGTAATTCATTTTTCATAAAAGAGAGTATACAGAAAAAGAAAGAAAATTGCAAGTTTTATAGCTTAAACCCACTTGTGATACTTGAACAAGGGCATGCCCTTTTGCAGTCTCCGCACCGAATACACTCTGTAGAAGATATTTGCATCTTTCCACAAGAAACTTTTCGGAAGGCAGCACGATCCGCTTTTCGTATTTTTTTTATTGGGTCTACCTGCATATGACAAGCAGTTTCACACTTCCCACATCGAGTGCAGGTTGCAGAATCAACTTCCATTTTGTAAAAACTTACTCCATTAAACAACGCATAAAAAGCACCAAGCGGACAAAGGTATTTACAAAAGGGGCGATACAATAAAACCGAACCAAGAATTATTATTCCAAGTAGAGTCATTTTCCAATTAAACAAAAAGCCAATAGCATGTTGTAAACTTTCATTTTGACTCACTAGCGGAATACCACCTTGCAAAGACCCTACGGGGCAAATCCATGTGCAAAAATATGGAGCACCTATCCCAAACTGGTTTACAGCAAGGGCTGGCAGCAGTATTACAGGAATTAAAAGCATTGCATATTTTACATAGCGTAATACTTCATCAATAGGCTTAGGAATTTTAATGGTCGTAGCTTTTTGATTTTCCGTTCTCAGTCGAAACAAAGGAATTTTATACAAAAGGTCTTGAAAAAAGCCAAATGGGCATAAAAAGCCGCACACAAAACGAGCAAACAATACCCCAAAAAAGACAAGAACTCCAGTAACATAAAGGGTAATATCATATGTTCTTCCACCCACTACGGCTTGATATGCCCCAATAGGACAAGAGCCCAAAGCCCCAGGACACGAATAACAATTTAATCCTGGCACACACACATATTTTGACTTGCCGTTATATATTTTACCAGTAAAAAATCCTACAACATAGGAGTTTGAAAAAACTGTTACGGTAAGTTGTATTAAATATCTATAATTTCGTCCAATCCACTGCGTCATTCTACACCCTACACAAATTATTAATTGAATTAGCCTATCCCAATACATTCTAAGCAAATAAGTACAGCTTTTTGTAGCACTGTTCGAGCTTCGCCCCGTAGAATTCCTAAAAAAATAAGAACAATACTCACAACAAGAAGTGAATATCTTAATGCTCTATTTTTCTTAAAATAAGTACTACCAGCATAAGATGAAGAATATTCTTTTTTCATACTGCAATCTTATTATTTTACAGTTGAGAGAGCCGTTTGTATAGCAGCCAAATACATTTCAGCTGGATTTGTAGGAGGGGCTCCAAGTATCGGGGAGCTTATAATGTTCCCTTTTGAGTCAACCATCACAGTTGTTGGAATAGCTGTCACTGTATTCAACAATCCATTTAAGCTATCATTTGCACGCAAGGTAATAAATTCACCTTCAACAGATGCAACAATTTCTTTAGCAGCTTCAATCCCATCTGGAACATCGGTTAGAATGGTTATCATATTTGTCCCTTCTGGAAGCATTTCTCTATGCAGTGTTGCCAGATCAGGCATTTCATTAATACAAGGACCACACCACGTAGCCCATACATTTACCATAGTAACATCATAATCTTCAAAAATTGATTGATCAACAGGTTCTCCTTCCAAAGTCTCTGTTTCAAATAATGATAAATTATATGAATCACTGTCTATTGCTGTAGTTGTTTCAGGAATTACAGGATTAAAAACAAAAATAGTATCTTTAAGATTTTTTACTTCGTTTACTAGTGTTTCGAATTTTTCTTGTTCCCCTTGTGCAAGTATCAAATGGGAAAAATCATCGTTGTAAGCTAGAAAATACATATCTTTATCTGTTTCGGCTACTTTTTGAACATGCTCATACGTCATTTTTATTTCAGCTTCTGCTTGTTCGCTATCAACCTCTATGCTAGAGCGTGCAATAGCACCCACCTGAAAAACGTACTTATCCAGTTGTTCTAAAATAAGCTTTTGTTCTGCCTCTGTTGTACTTGCTGAATCAATTGCAGTTATTAAATCAAAAATCCCATCAGAATATGCTATAATCATCATTGCTGCAGTTGAGGGAGGAAAGAATTCTAGCTTGCCACCTTTTACCATCTCTAGCATTGTCTCTGGAACTGAAAACCCAAACCCAAACTCCCTTGTATACACAAGGTCTTCCCTCTCTTGTAAACGAACAGTATCTCCCCCGAGGGTTTTCATCTCCGTGTCATTAAACTCATAACTAGAACCGCCACAAGCAGTGGCATTAAAAAATGCAAAAACTACAATTGCACAAAAAATAAACCGTTGTTTCATCTTACCTCTCCAGTATTATATAAGTATAGCATTATAACAAAAATAAAAGCAAGTGGTTACAAAAAAAGACCACCCGTTATGGATGGTCTCTTGAATTTCATGCAATAAGTTTATTCTGATTTAACTTCTTCGCAAATATTAAGCTCAGTATCTTTATCAAAGAATTTACCTTTTTCCATAAGAGGAACAAAGTTTGCAATATCACCAATGTGTACAGTAACACTTGGATCTGTTCTTGAAATTACTGATTGATTCTTTGTGTTCAAGTAAAGGTGTGTTTCAGCCCCGAGTGGTTCAATAACAGACACTTTTAATTGCATATTATTAGATGCAGCAGGTGAAGCTGTATATTCTAGATCTTCAGGACGAATACCGAAGTATACTTCTTTTCCTACATATGCTTTAAGGTGTTTAGCTTGATCTTCAGTAGGACTTAATTTGAAAGAGCCTTCATCTACAACAATTTTTCCACCTTCTTCAGATACTTTTACTGTTAGGAAGTTCATTGGGGGTGAACCGATAAATCCTGCAACAAATTTATTTATTGGGTGGTTGTACAAGTAAAGAGAAGTACCAATTTGTTGTACTTTACCATCTTTCATAACAACGATTTTGTCTGACATAGTCATAGCTTCGATTTGATCGTGTGTTACATAAATCATTGTTGCGTCCAATCGGTGGTGAAGATCTGAGATTTCAGCACGCATTTGTACACGAAGTTTTGCATCCAAGTTTGATAGAGGTTCATCAAAAAGGAATACTTTTGGATTACGAACAATTGCACGTCCAACAGCAACACGTTGTCGTTGACCACCTGAAAGAGCTTTAGGTTTTCGGTCAATAAGTTTTTCTATATCGAGAATACGAGCAGCTTCGTTTACACGTCGCTCAATTTCTGCTTTATCTGTTTTTC
>CAZUPJ010000005.1:0-23081 GCA_964622185.1 uncultured Treponemataceae bacterium | reverse complement strand
TTACATAGCAATATGCAATTTGGTGTAATTAAAACAATTTATGATAATTTACCAAAAGTATTAGAAAATCCCAAAGATGTTAATTTACGAGGATTAATGCAATTTTCTGCAACCGTTGGATTAAATGGCTGGCTTACCTGTGGTGTGCAAGGTTGGACACCAATGCACCAAATGGCACACGTTCTTTCATCATATTTTAAAGCAACACATGGTGCAACTCTTGCATGTATGATGCTCGCATGGATGAGATATTTTGCAAATAAAGAACAAAATGAACGTTTTGTTGATTTTGCTGAAAGATTGTTTGGAACAAGCGATTTACAAAAAGCTGCAGATTTGTTTGAAGTATATATTAAGTCAGTTGGTGTTGAAAGCAGAATCTCTCAATTTGGATGCACAGATGCAGATTTAGAAACATTAACACAAGGTGTAGTAGATGTTTCTTTTAGTGCTGATGGTACGCTAGCAAGTATTCCGACTATTACTCGCGATGAAGCTAAAGAAATTTATAGGCTTGCACTATGATAAAAAAAATAGATTTTAATGGTTTTAAAGCAGTAGAAATAAGCACAAGCGTTTTACGAATGGTTGTGGTATATGGGGTAGGGCCGAGAATTGCTGTATTTGAAAAAAATGGATGTGAAAACCTATTATATTGGAATACGGAAAACCTTAGTGAAACCGATTGGAATCTCTATGGAGGTCATAGGGTTTGGATTACACGTTTGGCAGCAGATGAATCTGTTGATGCCTATGTGCCAGATAATGATGAGTGTTCAATTGAAATAACGGATAAAAAAGTTGTTGTCACCTCTCCTGCTAGTCCAGTACATAAGCTTGAAAGAGGAATGGATATTGAAGTTATAAGTGACAATGAAATAAAGGTTAGAAATTTTATAAAGAATTGTGGTAACTTAATTTATTCTTGCGGTGTATGGTCTCCAACTTGTGTAAACTTAGAAGGTAAAAAAATCTTAGTTCCACTTGGAGATGAAAGCTCAACGTGGGATGTTGTTAAAATTGCTATTCCAAGAGTTTTTGCAGGAAATGTATCCAAACTAGAAGATGATCAAATTTCTTTTGTTGATAACACATTAGAATTAACTGCAAAAGGACGTGTTGCAAAGCGCGTAATGCTTGCAAAAAAAGGTACTGTTTCTCTTGATTGTGGAGATTATTCCTTTGTAAAATATTCCCCATATAATAAGCTATTGCGATATCCATTTGATGGGTGCAATGTAGCTGTGTTTAATGGTGCAAACAATTGGATGTCCGAAATGGAATCATTTGGTGGTGAAAGCGAGGTGATCCCAGGCGAAACAATTGACAATGTAGAATATTGGAAAATAGAAGATAAATAGTTTTTTTCATAAACTCCTTAAAAAAATATTTTTAGCCCTATCAAACGTTGTTTGGTAGGGCTTTTTTTAATGATATAATCTTTGTATTGGTAGTATATTAGCGTTCAATTATGGTTTGCCCATCCTGAATAACGTGGGGAACGTATATTGTTCTCTTTTCGCTATCACCATCAATGCAGCGCAAAATTGCATCAACAGAGCTTTTTCCTAAATTAGCAAATGATACCTTTGTTGATGTAATTTTAGGCTTTATGTATTCCAACATATCCAATCCATCAAATCCCATTAATCCAACATCTTTTGGTATTTTTATATCCCTGTTTGAAAGAGTATTTAGTATTCGGATTGCATACATGTCATTTGAACATAGGATTGCAGTGTTTTTTAATGTTTCAAAAGGCAATTTAACAAGCTCTGACATATAACCTTGTGTAATAAGGCAATCATTTTTATTTGATTCTTTTTCGGATTCCAAAAATCCTTCGTACCGTTCAACCATTGCAGACATGTTTTGTTCACTCATGTGCTCTAGGGGAGGGGAAACATAAATAATTTTTTCATATTGATGACTTCGTATATATTGTATTGCGTCAATGGTTGCCTGTTTATAATTTGGTTTAACACAAGTAAGACCTGTAATTGTGTTACAGAGTGCTACAACAGGTATATCTAGTTTTTCAAAAAGTTCAACTGCATTTTGCTCTTTTTGTGTAGAAAGAATAATTATGCCATCAACATTTCTATCATATAAATTGTATACACACTCGACTTCATTTTCAGGTGTATCTTGATAAATTTGAACAATGGTAGAGTACTTTAAATTATGTGCATGAATAGTTATTTCATTAAGTAAACTTGCATAAAATGTGTTTCGCAAGTTTGGGATAACCACGCCAATGGAGTGAGTTTTTCCTGTCACTAAGCTGCGCGCAATATAATTGGGTCTGTATCCATGTTCTTTAGAAATTGCAAGTATTTTTTCTTCGGTTGCTTTTTTTACACCACCTCTATTGTTTAAAACTCTGTCAACCGTTGCTCGAGACACTCCAGATAATTGTGCAATTTCCTCTGTTGTAATAGCCATATTTTTTAGTCCTTATTACCTTTATTGTAATGTAAAATAGTTCACGTGTCAAATAATTATTTAATATTTTTCGTCTAATTATGTAAAAAAAATTGATTTTAGCTAAGTGTGGAAGCTGGTAAGAAAAATGTATATAAAATGTGCACGTGTAAATACTAAAATTATTGGTTTTTTTGTAAAAAAAGATGAAAAATTACCGTTTTAAGGCTTGACAGAACTCTATTTTGAGGTTTATACTCAATATAAATAGTGCACGTGAACAAAACGTGCATAAATAAAATTAAAGGAGACAAAAATGAAAAAAGTCGTTTTTGGTATTTTGATGGTGCTCTTACTTACAGGAGCTTTATTTGCTGGAGGTGGGAATGAATCTGCCGATGATTCAAAAATTACATTGAGATTAGCTTGGCTTGGAGATGGTCAAGATAAAAGAAAACTTGATGAAACGATTGATATTTATGAAGAAAGAACTGGTGTTACAGTTGAAACTGTATATATTCCTGGAACATGGGCAGAATATTTTACAAAAATTCAAACAATGGTTGCAGGTGGCGATAGAATTGATGCTGCATATGTTGCTATTGAAGGATTTCAAATGTTCGTTGATATGGGACTTGCAAATTCTGTAGATGACTTTGTTCTAAATAATAAAGCTGCAGTAGATGAACTCTTTGCTGATGTGCCTGCGGGTGTTGCAGCTCCTTTTACAATCGATGGAAAATTGTATGGTTTCCCAACGAGTTATAACAATGTTGTCATGCATATGAATACTGCTAGATTTGAAGAAGCAGGGGTTGCTCTTCCTGATGAAAACTGGACAAAAGAAGAATTTCTTGAAATTTGTGAACAACTAACATACGAAAAAGATGGTATGAAATACTACGCAATTACTCTTCCGTACGAAAACTTTACAATGGAAGCATGGTTACAAAACAATGGAGTAGGTTTTATGACCGACGATTTCAAACAAAGTACTATTAATTCACCTGAAGCAATTGAAGTTTTTCAATTATGGCAAGATTTAGTTCATAAATATGGTTATGCACCACTCCCAGAAGCAAATATGGATACAATTCAACAGCTTGCAGACGGTGTAGTAGCTATGGGTAGTTGGGGTAGATGGCCAATGTTTACATATGAAAACAATGACTTCAAAGATGTAGCCTTACAATATCTTCCTAATTTTAGTAGAAATCAAGTACAATTCGGTGTAGACGGTGTTTTGGTAGCATCTTCAACCACGAATTATGATGCAGCATGTGATCTCGCACTTTGGATGGCAAGTGATGAATTTGTAGAAAAATTCTTCACAATCGGAAATATTCCTGCTCGCCGATCTCTTGCTGAAAAATTAGTTCCAATTCCTGGATATCCTGCAAATAACGAAATTTTTTATAAAGACGTAGATGATGCTGTAGCTGTTCACTCACCAATTGCATTTGCCCAAACTGCTGCTATTACAGAAGAAGCATATTCAAAAATTGTTGTGCAAGGTGCTGATGTAAAAACCACACTTGATGACGCTGCTGCAAGAATGAATGCTGCTTTAGCTAATTAGTTTTGAAATAGAGCTGTTCAGATTTCGAGCAGCTCTATGTTTTTTATGAGGAGGAAAGCGTGATATTAAATAAAAAGCATAAGGAAACACTTGATGCCTATTTATTTTTACTTCCAGCTATTATAGGTTTTTTAACATTTATTATTGTACCTGTAATTCTTACACTTTTTTATACTTTTTTTGAGTATAACCTAATTCAACCATTAGAATTTGTTGGTTTAGACAATTTTAGAAAATTTTTTGAAGATGACAATACTGTTACAGTATTTAAAAATACATTTAAATTTTTGTTTATTTTATCACCAATGCATTGCATTTTAGGTTTAATTCTTGCGTATGCTGTGTATAAGGTAAAGCATGATCGAATGAAAAATATTTTTCGCGGAATAGTCTATTTTCCGGCTATGGTAACAACCGCATCTGTTGCAATTGCATTTACGTTCATGTTTTCAACTGATACAGGTTTTATAAATTATTTCCTTAGGCAGTTGGGTTTTGAAAATGTTCGTTGGTTAACAGATGAAAACACTGTGTACGTAACATTGGCAATTTTTAGTTTTTGGAAATTTATAGGGAATACTTTTTTGTATTATTTTATAGGTTTAAATAATATACCTGAAAGTTATTATGAATCAGCAACTATAGATGGTGCTAATACATTTCATGTGTTTACAAAAATTACTATACCTTTAGTAAGTCCTACTATTTTCTTTGTATTAATAACAAATATAATTGGTGTTTTCCAAATTTTTGAAGAACCGTACTTAATAACTGATGGAGGTCCGGGTGTAAGTACACGCACGGTAGCTTTTCATATATATAGACTTGCATTTCAAGAAAACAATTTGGGCTATGCTGCAGTGTTTTCAAGTGCATTGTTTATTATCATTATGATTGTAACTGTATTACAGTTTATTGGTCAAAAAAAGTGGGTGACATATGACTATGAATAAAATAAAAAATAATAGCAATCAAATACTATTAAGTTTCTTTTTAGTGGTACTTTGTATTATGTTCGTATTGCCATTTTTATGGATGTTTTCAACATCTCTTCGGTTACCAAAAGAGTCGTTTAAAATGCCACCAAGTTTTTTTCCTACAAGTTTTTACTATCAAAATTACTTAGAGGTATTCATTAGTTTTCCTTTTTTTAAGTTTATATTGAATTCGTTGTTTGTTGCGGTAACGGCAGGTGTTTTAAATATTATTATCACAACGATGGCTGCCTATGCTTTTGCAAGATTAAAGTTTGCAGGAAGAGATTCTGTGTTTTTTATGTTTCTTATTGGGTTAATGATACCAACACAAGCTACCATCATTCCAACATTTATAATTATGGCAAAATTACGTTTAGTAGGAACTCTGTGGTCTCTCATAATACCTGTGTTAGTTACGCCACTATCTATATTCTTAGTACGCCAATTTATGAAAACAATCCCAAACAGTTATGAAGAGGCTGCATACATAGACGGAGCAAACAGATTTACAATTTATAGCAGAATAATGCTTCCCATGTCTGGTTCCGTTATTGTGATGACAGCTTTGTTAAATTTTCTATCAAACTGGAATGACTTTATGAGACCGCTCATTTATTTATCAGACTGGGAAAAAATGACATTGCCTATCGGGTTAAAAATGTTGCAAGGCTTTAGAGGGACGGGAAGTGTAGGTGTTATTCTAGCTGGGTTAACAATATCACTTATTCCGCCTCTTTTATTGTATGCATTTGGACAACGACACTTGATGAAAGGTGTTGCCTTATCAGGATTAAAATCATAGCGATAGAAGTGCTGCAATGACTGGTGTAAAAGGATAAGTACAATATGAAATACACAACATTGGGAACAAGTGGTGTAAAGGTCAGTAGAGCTTGTTTGG
Organism: uncultured Treponemataceae bacterium; assembly: GCA_964622185.1. Classification (GTDB taxonomy): domain Bacteria; phylum Spirochaetota; class Spirochaetia; order Treponematales; family Treponemataceae; genus CAYJFX01. Next base: position 17,200 of record CAZUPJ010000005.1, on the reverse strand, counting down.
GCACAATGAACTTTGGCTCCTCATGTGATCAAGACGAAAGCATCAAAATAATGAATAAGGCGTTAGAGCTTGGTATTAATTTTTTTGATTGTGCTGATTTTTACGGTATGCCTGCAGGGCAGGGTGTTTCTGAAACCATTGTAGGGAATTGGTTTACAAAAAGCGGTAAACGTGACGAAATTGTTTTAGTTACAAAAGCATATGCAACTATGGGCAACATGGGTATCAATGACAGAGGTCTTTCTGCATACCATTTACGAAAGGCGTGTAATGATAGCTTAAAAAGACTTAATACTGATCACATTGATGTGTATATGATGCATCATTTTGATAGAGGATATCGCTTCCCCGCAGAATTGGGTAACATTAACAAGAGTGAATACGACTTGCATGTTGGAGTTAGCGGAACACTCGCGCCAAGGTTTGAAGAAATTATTGACGCTATGATTAAATTGAAGTTTCAAGATAAAATATCCTATATTGGCTCTGCGAACTTTCCTGCTTGGGGCTTAGCTCATTTTAATGCGAAAGCAAAAGAACTGAACACTATAGGTACTGTTGTTGAACAATGTAATTATAACTTAAATTGTAGAAAGGTTGAAACTGAACTACTTCCTGCATGTAGAGAATTAGGTATCGGCGTAATGGCCTATGCACCACTTGCCGCAGGTATTCTCGCAGGGTATGAAAACCTTAGTAAAAGTGTGCGGTTTTCAAATGCCAATGTAGATTCTGTTTTAATTGAAAAACTAAAAAAATATGACAAATTATGTAAGGAATTTGGGGAAAGCCCCGCTAACGTGTCGCAAGCATGGGTTCTTAATAATAATGTTGTTACATCAGTTATTTTAGGACCAAGAACTGTTAAGCAGTTAGAGGACAGTGTAAAAGCACTTTCTATACAGTTACCAGACGATTTTGTAAAGGAAGTTAATACTATTTGGCAAGGTCCAAATCAAGAAGCCCCAGAATACTATGGTTGGTAAAAATCAAATACCACCCTTTATGGGATGAGTTTAGAGGAGATAAAATAATGGAAAATCATGTTTATGAAGGAAAGCAAGCAAAAGAAATTTCGTTTCCCATTGGAGGAATTGGAACAGGATGTATTGGTTTAGGTGGTAATGGGCGCCTTGTCGATATTGAAATTTTTAATAGACCTAATAAGGGTTCACACAGTGGATATACTCATTTTGCAATTAAAGCAGAAAATGACAAGGAAGTTGTATCAGCAAAGGTTTTAAACTCAGATTTAAAACCAGGTTTTATGGGGCAAGTAGGTCGCCCTATGTACCAAGGGTATGGGTTTGGCCCTGATCGTGCCTCTCTTGCAGGTTTACCACATTTCGAATCTTCAAAATTTACGGGAACATATCCCCTTGCTCAACTTGACTTCTTTGACAAAGACTTCCCAGGCGATGTAAAAATGGTAGCATTTAACCCCTTTATTCCAAGTAACGATTTTGACTCATCAATACCAGCAGGATTTTTTGAGTTTGAAATTACAAATACTGCAAATACAGCGCTAACATTTTCACTAGCAATGAGCTGTAACAACTATTATGCAGGCTCTTTTAAGGCAAGTACACAAGGTGGGCAAAGTGACCCTAATAATTATCTTGATAATGTAACAAAATACAACCCACGTCATGAGATTGTGGATATTAACGGACAAAAGGGTTTATATTTAACAAGCGATGCTCCAAAAAATACTACAGAATATGGGGATTTAACTATTGTATGTGATGCCAAAGATACCGTCTGCCAACAATATTGGTTTAGAGGAAATTGGTTTGACAATCTTACAACGTATTGGAACGATTTTTCAAGTCTTGGTGCATTAAAGAATCGAGTATATGACAATACTAGAAATGTTCTAGATCTTAGTTCTTCTGATGAAGTTGCAACTCTTATGTCTCGAGTAGTTATAAATCCAAGTGAAACAAAAAAAATTCGCTTTATAATGTCTTGGAGTATGCCACTAATTAATAATCATTGGATTATTACAGATCCAACTGTTTCAGAAGAACAACGGAAGGAAATAAGGAACACTCCATGGAAAAACTACTATGCAACACAATTTGAAACATCTGTAGATTCTGCAAAGTACAGCTTAGAGAATTTTGATAGGTTGTATAACGAAACACTTCTCTTCAGAGATTCTATTTTTAATTCAACTCTACCAGACAGTGCTATTGATGCAATTACAGCAAATATGTCAATATTAAAAACTCCAACTTGTTTGCGTTTAACAGATGGGTCTTTTTATGCTTTTGAAGGATGCCATTACAACTTGGGTTCTTGCGAAGGTACCTGTACGCATGTGTGGGCGTATACCTACGCTCTAGCCTTTTTATTTCCTGCTTTGGAACGTTCTGCTCGAACTCTCGAATATAAGTATTCTACAGATGAAAACGGCTCAATGGCATTTCGTGTTCAGTTACCACTTGGAAGAAAATCAGATTTTAGAGCATGTGTAGATGGTCAATATGCTACTGTTATGAGAGTTTACCGTGAATTTATGATTTCAGGTGATGTAGACTGGTTAAAATCAATATGGGAGAAAGTGAAAAAAAGTATCGAGTTTGCATGGTCGCCTAAAAATTATGATAAATGGGATGCAGACAAAGACGGTGTTCTTGAAGGTCGCCAACATCATACCCTCGATATGGAGCTTTTTGGTGCAAACTCATGGCTTACTGGTTTGTATCTTGGTGGGTTAAAAGCAGGTGCCGAACTTGCAAAGATTCTTGGTGAACAACATACACACGATGAATATATGAGAATATTTGAAAGCGGTAAGAAAAAACTCAATGAAGAACTGTTTGATGAAAACTTGGGGTATTTTATACAAAAAATTGATTTAAAAGACAAATCTATTTTAGAAAAATATTCAGAAGGTATAAGTTTGCATGGCGAAAGTGCTGTAGATGCATACTGGAATCCGGAAAATAAAGAGATAAAGTATCAAGTAGCTCAAGGTAGTTCAATTGATCAAGTATTGGGTCAATGGCATGCCGATATGCTGGGACTGGGTAACATATTTGATGAAAAAAAATTGGAGTCGGCACTTAATGCTCTCTATGAGCATAACTTTGTAAAGGATATGCGTAACCATGTTAATCCCTGTCGAATCTATTGTTTAAATGATGAAAAAGGTTTAATTATCTGTGCGTACCCAGACAAAGTGTATCGCCCGTATATATCGGTTCCTTATGCAGAAGAAACAATGCATGGTTTTGAGTACCAGGCTGCTATACATATGATTAAGCGCGGAATGGAAGAAAAAGGACTTGAATGTATAAAGGCATTGCGAGATAGATACGATGGCGAAAGACGCAATCCTTGGAACGAGTTTGAGTGCGGAAGCAATTATGCACGTTCTATGGCAAGCTACGCACTTCTTTTGACGTATAGTGGTTTTGAATTCGATATGTATCATAAGCGACTTGGGTTCAATCCAATTCACAAAGAAAACGCTACATTCTTTTGGTCTGTCGACAATGCTTGGGGAACTATCTCATTCAATGATGAGGGTGCAAAATTTGCTGTACTACATGGTTCTTTAGAATTGAAATCACTTTCTTTACCATTTAGCAGTGTATGTGAGGTTAAACTTGAAAATCAAAGCCTAAAGTATGCATTTAAAAAAAATTGTATTGAATTTGAATCAATCATAACCATACAGAAAGACGAATTAATTAACGTTTTTTCATAATCTCCTAGCCCTACTGAGCATTGCTTAGTAGGGTGTTTTTTTATAGTACGGTTCTATTCGCTTGTAGCATTGTAGAGGAAAAGCACAAATAATTATTACAATTACTTATTTTTCTACTTCTACAATAATTTTTTCCACTGGTATATTGCCATAGAGAACATTCAGTGTTGCTTTCTTTCCATCAAAGATAACTTCACCATATCCTGTATTTGTAGAAAGAAATGAAGTAAATTTTTTGTTGTGTTTCGGGCGAACATACAATGTTTTGCTGTACCCATCAAATCTTACTCCAGTGTAACCCTCTAATAAGCTATAACTTGAAAGTGCTCTAATATACCAATTTCCACATTCTATTTCATTAAAAGGATTTCGATGTTCACCATTATAACGTTTTCTTGTGGTTTTTAGTATTTCTAAGGCTTGTGTAATAAGTCCATGAGAAAGCATATGTGATGCTACTTGATACTCAACGCCTGTCCATACCTCATCAGAGTAGGGAAAAGGTAGCATTGGTCGTTCTCCTTCTTTCCAAGTGCAGCACAATAGCCCACCTTCTTTATTGTATAAATATGTTGCTCTTTGTGGGTTTACGTGATTTATATGGGAAGATTTAAAATTATTTTTGTAAATAGCATTTAAGTTTGACTGTATCATTTTTGAATCTAACGAAGTGTTAATAAAAGAGAATTGCGATACATACTCACCAATAATTCCATCAGATAAACAGCCTTCACCATATTGGTACTTTGGGCCATAGTTTTTTACCATTTCGTGAGTGTCCTCTGAAACTATGCCGTTTATTTCTGCAAGTACAGGTAGCTCATTTGGTTCGGCATTTATTTTGTCCCACTGAAAAATTTGTCTAAAGTACTCCCCATTATACATTTCTTTTTCCATATATTGGAGCGATTTATTTGCAAGCATTTGATATTTATCAAATGGCTTTTTTAGAATTTTGCAAATCTCAATGAATGCAGTAAGTGCACCTAAATAAAAAGAAGTACACATTCCATCTGCACCAAAAAATTCAATGTCAAAGGTGTTATGATGCGGTTCAAGTAGTGCACCTAATTCATTTGGATCCCATTCTTCAATTGAAAAGTCTAAGGATTGTTTAGCCCTGCTATAGTATTTTTCTAAAAATGAAATATCACCACAAATTATAAAGTCTCTATATAGTTTTATTATATTCCCGAGCATACCATCGCATGCTGGAAAAAATGTGTGTTTTTCAATTTTTCTTATTGGGATTAGGGCTCTGAATGTTTGTCTACCATCTTCAGTTTGATTAAAGTTATAATTTGTTTCGCGTAAAGTTCTTTCAAGGTCAGGGAAAAGATGGGCAAGTGCTGTTGCATAATTATATACATGGTCGCAGCTTCCAGGGCAAGAACCTCTATCTTCGCCGCTTCCTTCCCAGCCCCAAAGTTTTCCATCATATTGTCGTAAAAGCGTAGGAGATTTTAAAATAGTTAAATTTGTTGCTACTGATTGTATAATTTCTTTTGGTAGCTTTTGGTTGTAAAAAGCGTTGGAAAAGCAAGCTGTGTCTGCTAACAATCTGTCTTTATTTTCAATTGCATAGTTAGAAATATCTAGGATACTTTTAAATTGACTTGAATACCAAGGGCGATAATAGTCTTCTTTTTTATAGTTTTTGATGGGAAGTTTTTCATCATGAAATGAAACATTAAAAGTATCGTCTATCTTGAGTGTGCTGAATGGCACAAACCAAGAAATTATTAGAGGGTAGGATATTTTTTCATTTGGGTTAAGACTAAAAGGTATCGCAATTGAACCTCCTGGTGAGTTTTCTGCTCCATCTTTTAGTTTTTTTTCTTGACATGTTCCTTCTTGCATATCTCGTACGAGCATTGAAAGGGGATCGCACCAACCACCTCTAAACAAGGCTGTATTAATGTTAGCATTATCATTTTCTACTTGAATAGAAACGTATCCTGTTTTAAACTCATAATCGTCATTTGCTTTTTGCCCAACAATAAATCCATTGTTATTTTTAGTAACTGATGCCTTTTCGTCAAATGCTAAAAAGTTCATGGCTGAAAAATAAAACACACCTGATATTTTTTTCTCGGTTGTGTTTTCTAGTGTGTAGTTGATAAATGCAATAGGTAAGGAACTGTCAAAACTATTTGTTGGAATAAAAGGGCTTGTAAATTCTGCACAACAAACTAAGGGATAATCTTTTTCCCACATGGTAACTCTTGCTGTAGGAAACTGTTCTTCAAATGTACTATTTTCAAAACGTGGCAAACCTAAGTTTGTGTGTTGTACGCCAACACCATACTGGTTGTCATAGTATAGTTTTTCTTTGTTTACTTGACCTTCTATAACTTTAAATGATTCAGGCATATCCTTTAATACTACTGATGCAAAAATATCTTTTCGAATTACTTTTTCAAAGAGGCTTGGGGTGTCGTAAAGTTTTGGCTTATGACCAATTGAAAAACATGAGATACGGCCACTTCCATCAACAAAAAAATTGCCTGCTCCTAAGCCACCAACTGGATAAAATATTTTTTCTGTTTTTAATATTTTTTTCATAATGTCCTCTATATATAAAAATAAATCTTTGTTACCATACGCAATATAGCAATACACTGCTGATACGTCAATAGAAAAGTAAAAAAACACCTAAAATTGACATTTTAAAGCACAAATTTTGCATTGGCAACTAGAATTTTCTGACGTATAATAATTAAAAATTACACATTCGGAGGAAATGAATGAAAAAAAATTTAGTAATGGTGCTCGCGTTAGCACTTATTGTGTCACTGTTTGTTGGCTGCGGAAATGGTGGAGCCGACAAAGTTGAATTAAAAATCATGATTATGGCTGAAGATTCTAACAGACAAGCAATTTATCAAGATTTTTATAAAGATGGTATTGCAGAGGCTTTCCCTGATTATGATATTCAATTTGAACTACCTGGTTCTGGTGCTAACTACAATAGTAAGCTCTCTGTATACAATGCATCTGAAACTCTTCCAGATATTTTCTGGGGTGCAGAATCAGTGTACCTTTCTGGTTCAGTTTTGCCTTTGACAGACAGAATTAAGGCTGATGGGTTTTATGATAAATTCTCAAATAAAGCTGGATTAATACCTGCTTCAGATGGTGAGATTTATGCTTTATCTCCTGGTTCAGACGCATTCTTTGCGGGACCAATTTTCTACAACAAAGATATGTTTGATGAACTAGGCCTTGAAATGGCAACTAATTATGATGAGTTTTTACAACTTGTAATAGACTTAAAAGCTGCAGGTGTTATCCCAATTTCAATTGTAAAATTTGCGTATGAATTCTTTTTAGTTTCAGATTTATTGAGTGCTGAAGATCCACATGCTATGGCAAAAATACAAAGTGGTGAAGTAGATGTTGATGGCGAAGAATACCTTGAAGCAGTAAGAAAACTCGATGAATTACGTAAGGCAGGTGCTTTCCCAGAAGATGTTGTTACATTAGAACAACAACCACATGAAGAACTTTTTACATCAGGGAAAGCTGCTATGATTTATCACCCACTTTGGGTTTACCCTGCAATTAGAGATGCCGGTTTTGAAATTGACTTTGCATATCTTCCAGAAGTATTCGGTGCAGAAAACACGGTAAATGCATGGGGTAGTGCATATAACGGATTTATGATTGCAAAAAACTCTGCTCATCCTGACGCTGCTTTAGAAGTTGCAGAATGGTTAGTTATGCAAGATGCTGAATACTGGAAAACCGTTGCAGGAAATGCAACTTGTATTGAAGGTTTTGATACATTGCCAGCAGATGCGCCAGAAGTAAATACGTATTTCTTTGAAAAAATGCTTGATCCAAATACTGTAGTATATCCTTGTTTTGGATTAAATTTCTTTACAACAGCACAACAAGTTGACCATCGAAACGAACTTGATAAACTTGTTGCAGGGCAAACAACTCCTGAAGATTTTGTTTCAAAAGCTGCCGAATTTAGAAAATCAAACTAAGCTAGCTTTTAGAAGTAATAAATATTGCCAGACCTAAGAGTTATGTCTGGCAATATTTTTAATCAATCAGTTTTAGGAGGAACAATGGATTCAAAAAAGAAAAAAATGTGGTTAGCAATTTGTTTTGTTATTCCTGCAATAATTATTTTTTCAACCTTTATTATACTTCCACTAATAAACACCATATGGAAAAGTTTTTTCTTGTACGAAGGTTTTAAAATAGGTGAATTTGTCGGATTTATGCACTTTGGTGAAATTTTCAAAGATGAAGTTTTTTGGAAGGCAAACATAAACACTTGGAAGCTACTAGCAGTGCAACTTTTACTATGCGGACCATTTTCATTTTTGCTAGCAGTTTTAATAAGAGAAAGGCCACAACGGTTTAAACGCTTTTTTAAAGTTGCAGTAGTGTTGCCCTCCGTTTTAAATATAGCAGTTATTACCCTTATGTGGAAAATGATGATGCAACACGAATGGGGATTATTTGACCGAATCCTTACCGAAATAGGTCTAGAAAGTCTTATTAGGCTTTGGTTACAAGATGAACATCTTACTATATGGATTATAGGATTTGTAACACTTTGGCAATATTTGGGCTTTAATATGCTTTATTTTTATGCTGGAATAAAGTCTATACCAGAATCTTATTATGAGGCCATAGAAGTGGAAGGTGCTGGACTTTGGCATAAAACAAAAAATATATCTATTCCACTAACGCAAGAAACGATAAAATTTGTGTTGATAATTTCTATTACTGGAACAATGCAAATATTTACACAAATACAGCTTTTAACAAACGGCGGACCTGGCGACATGACTCGTTCTTTAATATATCAAATGTATTATACAGCCTTTGATAAGCTACAGTTTGGGGAAGCAGGCGCAATAGCAATAGTTTTTGCCATTCAAACATTTGTATTAGTATTACTTGTTAATAGGTTTGTTGCAAGAAACAGACTGGAACTTGTGTAAGGAGGTCTTAGTATGAAAAAATCTCGAATAGGACATAAAATTGTTACTGTTTTACTTTCTCTATTTGCCTTAAGTACCATTTATCCCGTAGCGTGGATGTTTTTAAACTCTTTTAAAACTTCCTCTGAAGTAATTGCAAATCCTCTAGGATTACCCGAAAATTGGAACTTGGTAAATTATATTCAAGTATTTTCTGACATACCATTTCTTCGGTATTTACTAAATACAGCAATATATACGACTGGAACAATTATTTTTGTTGTGTTGGTTGCAGCACCTTTTGCATATGTAACTTCTAGAATGGATTTTAAATGGGGTGATAAACTATATAAGTACATTCAATTTGGACTTGTTATTCCTATTTCAATTATGATTATTGCATTATATATGTTGTTGTTTGATACTGGTCTTATGTCAACATATCATGGCATGATTATGGTGTATACAGCGAGTGCACTTCCAGTGAGCATTCTCATTTTGTATGCTTTTATGCGTTCTCTTCCTAGAGAATTAGAAGAAGCTGCCTATATTGACGGATGCGGAACATTTATGGCGTTTCTAAAAATTATATTGCCAATGGTAAAATCCGCAATTAGCACAATAGTTATTATTGTATTTATGCAATACACATGGAATGAGTATTTTATTGCATTTATAACAATTGACAATCCAGAAATGCAATCTTTGCCGGTTGCGATGGGTTATTTTTCAACTTCGCGCGGCACAAACTGGGGTGTGCTTTCTGCCGCCCTTGTAATGAGCAGTATTCCGGCACTGTTGCTTTATCTTTTTATGAATGAAAAAATAGAAGAAGCCTTGACTGTTAGTGCTGCATTAAAGTAAAATTGAATTGGATAAAAACAACTATTGCATACCTTCGAGGTTACTGAAAAACTACTGCTCTTCAGTAACCTAATACTTTGCACGGTTGTTTTTATGTATTTTGTAAGCTAACAAGCAATGGGAATAATATGGGTAACAAATGTACAAAGGCTAATACCATTTCAAGTAAAATCCACAGAACTACATCAAAGTTGATTATTACCATTATGGTTGTGTTTTTGTTATTTGTACTAATATGGACTACATCCTTTTTTTATGTAAACTCTATTCGAACGGCAAATCAAAATATTGAAATAGTTGCAGAAAGTTTTAATATAATTACGGACAACTTTGTAGATGCAATGGTTTCAATAGTTCTTAGCGAAGATTTTCTGCAGTATATTGAACTCTATTATGAAAGCGAAAGTATTAATAATTTTGAAATAAAAAACACCATAGGCGATTTCCTCATTGAAAGATTTGTATTGGTTGAGGGCACAACAGGTGCAGATATTGTTTTTAATAATGGAGATTCAGTTAAAACAAGCAATTTTTTCTCGTATCAAAGTGATGATTTTTATGAAAACATAGCAAAGGACAATGAATATAAGCCTTTTTCGTGGCTTGGTCCTTTTAAAATGAGAAATAATCAAGGCGATGAAGAAATAACCTATATTATTCAAAAAAGAGTGTTGCACGAAGATACCTATCAAGAGCTAGCAAAGCTTTATATGTATGTAAATAAAGATATTTCAGAAGTTTTTTATGAAAACGCTCAGTATAGTAACACAAAATTTGTGGTAGTAGATGATGCAGGTACAACAATACTTTCTGCTAACCAAGACAAAATAGGAGAACATTATGAAAACTATGATATAATTGCAAATAGAGAATGGCTAAGTGTAGGCTTAACTCATTTAATACGAGAGAATTTAAATAGTGAGGGGCTCAATTTAATTGCAGAAATACCTTCTATTAGCTTATTATCTAGTCAACTTGTACTTATAATTGTTGTTTTTTTGCTATCTTTAGTTGCAATTGCAGTCTCTTTGTTAATAAGCAAGAAGAGTGCCAAAAAAGTCGTAGAACCGATAACAACTTTAGCGAATGCAATGGATACCATTACTCACGGTGAAAGGACTATTAGAGTTTTTGACGATGCATCAGATGAGTTTAAAGCACTAAATAAGTCTTTTAATAAGTTGATGGATTCAAATGAGGAACTTCTACATGCTATTCAAGAAAAACACAAAAGTCTTAGAAAGTACGAATTCAGTCTTTTTCAGGAACAAATAAAGCCACATTTTCTTTACAATGTATTGTCAAATATATCTGCGCTAATAAAACTTGATATGAAAGGGGATGCGATTGAAACTGTAGAAAATTTATCAGCATTTTTTAGGTTATCTCTTAGTGGTATTAATGATATAATTACAATTGAAAAAGAATTAGAAATAATAGATTCATATGTTAAATTGCAGCAAGTACGATTTAAAGACAAAATTATCGTATCGTATGAAATTGAAAGTAAAATATTGCAATGTGAAATACCTAAGCTCACATTGCAGCCAATTGTTGAAAATTGCATTTATCATGGTACAAAAAACGGGATGAAAAAACTTAACATCACTATAAAAGGTACTTGTGTAGGAAACAATGTATATGTATCAGTTGTAGATAATGGTATGGGAATTGAGATATGTAAACTGCAAGAAATACAAAAAAATATTAATAGTAAAAATGTAAAAAATTTCGGATTAACTGCGGTAAATCAAAGGTTAAAATTAACGTATGGAAGTAAATATAAGTTGCACATAAAAAGTGAAGTGAATACCTATACTGAAATTATTGTAAAATTACCGTTTACAAACAATTAATAATGGAGAAAAAATATGTATAGTGTTGTTGTAATAGATGATGAATATTTTTTGAGACAGTCATTAATAAAATGTGTTGATTGGAAAAAGTATGGCTTTGTAATTGTAGGAGATGCAGAGGATGGCGAGGAAGGGTATACTATTATACAAAAAGAACAACCACATATTGCCCTAATAGACATTACAATGCCTATTATGAATGGACTAGAACTTGTACAACGGCTTCGAAATGAAAATAACGATATAGAGATTATTATAATTTCTGGGTATAGCGAGTTTGAATATGCAAAAAAATGTGTCACATTAAATGTTAATAACTATTTGGTAAAGCCCATTAATGATACACAAATTATTGACGAACTTTTAAAAATTAAAGCAAAACTAGATAAAAAATTTGAAAGTATTGATTTTAGCAGTACAAATCACAAAATTGTAAAAGAAGTAAAATCATATATTGTAAAAAACTTGCAAAATAATACATTAAAAATTGATGATATTTCAAAAAAACTAGGGTATAATTACCATTATGTATGCAAGTTATTTTTAGAACAAACACATATGAATATTGGAAAATATATTGTAAAAAAAAGGATGGAAAAAGCAAAAGAAGTAATAGAAAGTGGAGAGAGCGATTTTTATGTAGTTGCCACAAAAACTGGGTATGCTGATCCTATTTATTTTGCAAAATCATTTAAAAAATTTTACGGAATTACACCCGTGCAATATGTAAAAAAACTGCAAAACATTGCAGATATAGAAAATGAAGAATAAAATTTAACTGTTATAAAAGGAGACTACAATGAATATCGAAAGTATGTATGAATTAAACAATGTAAAAACAAGGACAATTTCGTGTGAAAATCTAGATGGTTCTAAAGCTGGTGGTGCAAAAGCAAATCCCTTACCAGGAAGCCCTGGCGAAAAACTAGGAAAGGGATGGAAGTCAAATCCATTTATGACCATAAAAGCAGGCGATACTTTTGAAATGGTAAACATTGATGGTGAAGGTGAGATAAAGAGTATTTGGATTACAGGGAGTATGGATAGAGGCCTTATTATCAGGATGTACTGGGATGGTCAAGATAAGCCGTCAGTCGAATGCCCCATCACTGACTTTTTTCTCTACGGTTACTCAAAGCCACATAGTATGGTAAATTGGAACCATGGACCAAATTATCGTGTCAATTCAGCCCTTATGGCAGTTATGCCAAACAGAGCTTTAAATAGCTACATTCCTATGCCATACAAAAAGTCAGCTAGAATAACACTTGAAAACCGCACGACTGAAGATAAGGGTGTTTACTACCAAGTTAATTATGAAGAGAAAAAACTATCTGATTCTATAGGCTATTTTCATGCACAGTTTCGAATGTCAATGCCTGTAAAATATCAAGAAGTTCACACTGTTTTAGATGGTGTAAAAGGACAGGGAAAATATATCGGTACAGCCTTATATGTTGGCTTAAACAGAGCTTCAAGGTGGTGGGGCGAGGGTGAGTTCAAGTTCTACCTAGATGGGGATAAGGAATATCCAACAATTTGTACAACAGGACTAGAAGATTACTTTTGTGGTGCATTTAACTGGGATGTCGAAAGCGAGTATCAAACATATTCCCATTTATATGCTGGAATGCCTCATGTGTATAAACCAGATGGTCTTTATGATATTCAGCAACGTTTTTGTCTATATCGCTGGCATGTAGTAGACCCAATTTGTTTTGAAGATGAGCTGAAAATTACGGTACAAGCATTAGGTTGGAAAGTAAATGATAAAAATGAATGGAAAGAATTCTTACAGAGAGAGGATGATTATACATCAGTAGCGTATTGGTATCAAAACTTACCAACGGTAAATTTTCCTACGCTTCCTGAACACAGCGATTTAGTAGAGCGAAATTAATAGCAAAATTGTGCTTTTTTTACAACACTGTTCTATTCGGTGGTACCATAGTTGTGGAAAAATCGTTTGTGGAAAAGCATGAGTAATACACATCAAAACGCTCTTTAGTTAAAATAGTATCAATGTCATTATATAAATCGTTGTTTTCAAAAATGAGCTTTGTTACCACAGGATTATACCTCGTTTCTATTTGAGAAAGAAGGTCTTCTTTCATGTCTTTAAGCGTTTTTTCATGGGCGTAGCTACGCCCTATGCTATCGGTTGCAGCATCAATTGAATCTGCAATAGACACAATATCAATAATTAGTTTTACAGGAGAAGAAAGATTATCAAAGTCATTTGGGTAACCAAATTTTCCATCATAGCTTTTGTGATGGCCAAGTGCAACATCTGCAAAATATGAAAATATTTCAACGTCTCCTTTAAAGCTAAAATTAATTAAGGATTTTAACATTTTATATATTTCTGTATCTTGTGAAAAACTTGGAGAGTTTTTAATAAAACCTTTTGCTTTGTTTACGTGCTGTTTAATTATTTCAAATTCTTTGTCATTTAATTTTCGAACATAAAAAGACACAACATGCGAATACACAATTTTTCCAATGTCATGAACTAAACTTGCATACCACACAAAAAGTAAAATCTCTCCTAAATTACTCTCCACATCGTCTAGCGAGTGAACGCCAGGAAGTCCAATAAGGGATTCAGGATGGTACTTTGCAAGGTATTCAACAATTACAAATGATATTTTACCAACCATAACGGAATGCACATAGGTTGGAATGTGTCTAAAAACAGTAAGGGATAAAAGCATTTTTAAATAAGGAAAATCATCAAAAACTCGAAGCGTTCCTGAAGCAAAATTTGCTAAAAGTCCTGTTACATAGGATTGAGACACCGTGTGCGGAATATGCATTGCATAATTGAAAACATCTTTTTCTACCTCTTTTGCAATAGAAGCTCTTTTTTCTTTAGGGTAATCTTCTTCTGGCACTTCCGACAAGTAATAAAAAAAGAGCCCCGTAACATGTAGTTTCTTATATAAACTGTCATAAGAGTAATCATTATGTGCTTGCGAATACATAGCAAATAAAAAGTCAACAAGTTCTTTTGCACTTATTTGCTTTGTGTAATATTTTGTTGCTTCAAGAAAATACATGTACCGTACTTCACTGCTGGTGTAATCATGGGTTTCATAGTCAATGCCTTTAGAAATTTCATCAACAATACTTTTCGCTGCCTGATATGTCCTCTCAACATATTTAATATTAGTAGTAGGTGCAGGTGTTGCTCTTAGAGACGATACAACTGCAGAACACATATTTTCTTTAGTGTTTCTAAAATAGGCATCCCATGGAAAATCGGAGTCCACTTTTTTTGCGGTGTTTTCCCAAAAATCATTTGCTAAATCGTATCGCTTAAAATTTTCTTCAATATTTCCTTCTTCTACACTTATCTAATAGTTTGCATATGAGCGAACTATTAAATTTCGTATAGGTTTTTCAAATTCTGTATATCGTTCACTGAATTTTATAATATTTTCAAAACAGGCAGATCGTTCCTTCTTAAAAAGACTGCTATCAAGATATAAAAGTGTTATGCCTTTAAAAAACATGTTTTCAATATACATACTTTCATTGTTGCTATGTTGTGCATATTCAGTTAAAGCATGTCTTATATCATAAGCCAGTCCTGTGTCAATATTTTCTTTATAACTGGATAAAAGGCTTGAGAGTTCTTGTAATTCTAATGCTTTTGCATCATCAAGAAGCGTAGGATCTTTAGTGTATGGGGTAATGTAGGCTTCAATTATATCATTTGTATTTGCTATAATGTCACGAATCTCTTTACTTCGTTCGTGAAGAACCTCATTAAGATTTTCTCTTGTTATTCCTTTTATGTTAGAAAATTGAGTTGCGGCTATTTCTGTAAATCTTTTTTCATTCTCAATGAGTTTATTAAAATATTTATTCATAAATATGTGTAACTTTTTTAATTACATTTTGTTTAAGCAATCACAGTAAAAATATATCATAAATGCTACTTTTTGTATAGCCGTGTTTTTATAATCCAAAAACGAAAGCAATACCTACGTACACTAGAGAAATAATGAGTATTACAGGTCCAAATGTAATAATAGCTGCAATAAGCATGGCAGGTAAATCACCTTTTTCTAGCTCAATACTATTAAAGCGTTCTTGTAGTTCTTCTTTGCTCTTTTGTCTTGGCATAACGCTTTTACGTTTTTCAAAAAAAATCATTATGCCTCGCTAGTATATTTTAATGGATGGTGACAAGCACTAAAATGACCTACATCATATTCTTTCAAAAGTGGAACTTCAGTTGTGCACTTTTCACTTGCATATGTACAGCGTGGGTGAAATTTACATCCGCTCGGAGGATTTGTAGCACTTGGTACATCACCCTCTAAAGCGTTAATTTCTTTTTTTTGTTCATCATGTATACTTGGAATAGAATCTAATAATGCTTGCGTATAGGGGTGATGGGGTTTTGTAAATAGTGAATTAGAGCTTGAAAGTTCTACAATATTTCCAAGATACATAACAGCAATTCTATCAGAAATAAAGCGCACGGTTGAAAGGTCATGCGATATAAATAAATAGGTTAAATTATTTTGCTCTTTTAAGTCTAAGAGAAGGTTTATTATTTGTGATTGAATTGAAACATCTAAGGTTGAAACTGCTTCATCGCATACAACAAATGTAGGGTTCAAAGCAAGAGCCCTTGCTATGCCTATTCTTTGTCGCTGTCCACCAGAAAATTGGTGGGGGTAGCGATGGATCATGTAGGGTTGCAGCCCACATTTTTCCATTATATCTAAAACATATGCATCAATTTTTTTATCGCCTTTTTTGAATATGTTATGTGCATAAAGGGCTTCTGATAGTAATTGCCCCACGGTGTGACGAGGATTTAATGATGAATACGGGTCTTGAAAGACAATTTGTAGCTCCCTTCTCAAATTTCTCATATCATTATTAGAAAGCTCTTTGAGGTTTTTGCCATTGTATTCTATAGTTCCGTTACTTTGATTATATAACTGTAAAATGAGTTTTCCTAAGGTTGATTTTCCTGAACCTGATTCTCCTACAAGTCCAAATACTTCGTTTTCAAATATATCTATCGATACATCGTCTACAGCTTTAATGTACCTTTTTTTTCCGAAAAAATTAAAGCTTTTTTTTATTTCAAAGTGCATGCTTGCATTTTTTAAGCGAATTATTACTCTATTTTCCAATGTTCGCTCCTTTTGCAAGCTCTGGGTAAAAACATCGTATAGATTGTTCTTTACTAAGTGAAAGAAGCTCAGGTTCTTCTTCTTTACATTGTTCCGTTGCAAATGTACACCTTGGTGCAAACTTGCAGCCTTTAGGAAGTTCCAAAGGATGGGGAACATTTCCTTCAATTGAAACAAGTCGTTTGCCGTTAGTATTTGATTCTGATGGTATGCTTTTTAAAAGTGCTTGTGTATAAGGATGTGAAAACTTCGTTATATTATTAAAAATATAACTTACCGGTGCAATTTCTACCACTTGTCCACAGTACATTACCGCAACAGTATCTGCAACTTGATTTATCACTCCTAAATCATGTGTAATAAATAATACCGCAGTGTTTTGTTCCCTTTGTAATTCATTAATGAGGTGTAAAATTTGAGCTTGAATAGTAACATCGAGTGCCGTTGTAGGTTCATCTGCAATAAGCAGTTTTGGCCTGCAGGCAAGTGCTATTGCAATCATCACACGTTGTCTCATCCCGCCTGAAAACTCATGAGGATATCTTGTTACCATGCTCTCAGGATTAGAAATACGTACTGCTTTAAGAAGTTCAATTGCTGTATTCATAGCTTCTTTTTTGCTTTGTTTTTGGTGAAGCATTAATACTTCGGCTATTT
>CAZUPJ010000004.1:3708-23174 GCA_964622185.1 uncultured Treponemataceae bacterium | reverse complement strand
TATGAAATGCCTATTATTGCTTGTACCGCAAATAATGATACAGAAGATTTTAAGATATTTGAAGAAAGTGGAATAAATGATGTTCTTATCAAACCTTTCAAAAAACAAGATGTAGCGAATATATTAGCAAAACACATTGTTTTAGATGGCGATTCGGAATTAAAGACAAGTGCTGCTAGTTTTATAAAAACGCTACTAGGTAAAACAGAGTCGCTCGATTTTTGGGATTGGAACGACTTTATGGATACGGTAGGAGGTGACATATCATTGGGAAAAGAATTAATTATACAATATATAGAGCAAACAGCAAAGTTTTTAGTGCTTGCAGAAAGGGCAGAACGTTCAAAAGATTTTAAAAGTCTTGTTTCAATTGGGCATACACTAAAAGGAAGTTCGGCTACCTTATCTTTGGGAAATTTAACAAAAATAGGTGCTGCAATTGAAAGGGCAGGCAAAAACAAGGATGTTCAGACGGTTAAAATGGGGCTAAAAACATTTAATGAAATTTTTTCAAACTTTAAACAGTTTGTAGAGCCATAAGGAGAAGTGATACTCTATGCTAAACAATACAAATTATCATACACACTCAACGTTTTGTGATGGAACTAATACCTTGCGTGAAATGGCAAAAGCTGCTTTTGATGCAGGAGTTAAAGTGCTTGGCTTTTCCGCACATACCGCATTTCCTTTTGCCTCATATTGGCATATGGATACTCGTAATTATAAAGATTACTTTTATGATGTACAACTCCTAAAAGCAGAATATGAGGGGAAAATGGAAATTCTGAACGGCATTGAGGCAGAGTACTTACCCCCAGTTTCGTATTGTTCAAAAAAAACATATAAAAATTATGCGCCTGATTTTGTCATTGGTTCTGTGCATTATCTTACGGCACAAAATATCATTAACGGCGGTTGTTTTACAATAGATGGTCCTACAAGTGAAGTGTATGATGGTGTGAAAACATTCTTTAACGGCGATGGGAAAAAAGCGGTTCAAGCATACTTTAGTATACAACGCGATATGATACAAACATGCGACTTTGATATAGTGGGTCACATTGATCTGTTTAGAAAAAGAAACGCCGAATTACACTTGTTTGACGAAAATGATTCTTGGTATAGGAATGAATTAAAAGAAACTGCAAAGATTGCAGGAAAAAGTGGTAAGGTTGTGGAAATTAACACAGGAGGTATGACTCGTGCAAATATGTCGAGCCCTTATCCTTCTCCTGATTTTTTAAGGCTATTAAAGGCTGAAAATGTCCCTGTTACTATTAATTCAGACAGTCACGATGTTAGCTCAATTGTTTCTTATTTTGACAATGCTGTGATGGCTGCAAAAGATGCCGGTTACACAGCCTTACACCATCTTTCAAAAGGAAGATGGTATACAACTGATATTGTATAAGCTACATGTAACGCTTGGCGCGTTCATCTTTTGATTTGCAGTCAATACAAAGAACAGCATAGGGAATAGCCTCAAGACGTTCATCGGGTATTCGTTTGCTACAACGCATGCATAACCCATATTTTCCCTGTTCAATTCTTGCTAGTGCGTTATCAATAAGACTTAAGCGATTCATTTGTTGTGAACCAACGGCTTCTAACATTTTTCGGTCAATGTCATCTGACGCAATGTCAACAACATCCTTTGATTCCATTGCTTCTACAATTTCTCTAAAATCAGCACTGTTTTGCATAAGGGTGTCGATAATCTCTTCCTTTGACTCAACAAGTAACCCTTGCATTTTTTCGGTAAACTCTTTTTCCATTTAGCACTCTCCCATAGTTGACAACATTCCTCTTTACCACTAAAATTATTATAATAGTGATTAGAAAAAAAAGCAAACGTTTTTTTGCGTTTTTTGACTTTTTTTTACACTTTCTCAATTTTTTTTTGAGAATACTATCCCATGGAGGAATCGTGGCTAAAGAAGAAGCAATTGAAGTAGAAGGCGTAGTAAAAGAAGCCTTGCCAAACACTATGTTCAGAGTTGAACTGCAAAACAAACATGTGATTCTTGCACATCTATCAGGAAAAATGAGAAAGCATTACATCCGAATTGTACCAGGCGATCATGTAAAAGTAGCCTTGTCACCCTACGACTTAAATCGTGGAAGAATTATCTTTAGAGAAAAATAATTAAAAAAAAGGAAAATAGCGATTGCCATTTTCCTTTTTTTAAAAAATCTGTTCTTTATGGCTTAGAGCCACTTATCAATCCACTTAAACTACGCAATGCTCCTGAAGCACCGTTTACAATCGCCGCAATACAAAAAATTGGTCCAATTGGAAATAGGATAAGAGAGAATCTAAAAAATGCAAGTCCCGCAAGTAAAGTAAGCCCATAGCGAATAAGCCCAAAAAAGTGCTCAGTACGCGTTAAAGGCTCTGTGTTTCGTTGTTGGTACGTGTACGTTCGTCTAGATTCACCGTTTTGTTTTGCTGTTTGTGAGTACCATTCCCAAAAGTCATCGCCTGCAAACGGATTTTGTCCATAGCCTTGGTTATACGATTGTCGCTGTGATTGTGCATATGCATCGGCAGAACCGAACGTATCATATTGGCGTTTTTTTTCTTCGTCGCCCAACACAGCATATGCTGCACTAATTTCTTTAAACTTATCTTCACTTACTTTATCGCCCGGATTTTTGTCTGGGTGATATTTTAGAGCTAGTTTACGGTATGCTTTTTTTATTTCATCGGTACCTGCAGTCTTAGAGACACCAAGAGCCGAATATAAATCATTCATATAATAAAGATACTCAAAAAATCAATGTTTGACAAGTGTTTTGAAGCAAAAAATAATGTATCCTTTCTTTGGGGTGCATACATTGACAATTTAATGCACACAACGTATACTATTATAGAAGTCTATAGTGCTATTTTTTATTAATGATCAAAGGGGCATATATGATAGAATTTAATATTGCCAGTGAATACTCAGCTCTTGCAGTTATACTAATCGTTTTAATAAGTGCTGTGCGCGATTGTGAAGGTCAAACACAAAACTACAAGTATTTAAAATATATGTATACTGTTGTATTGCTATCAATTGTATTTAATATACTCAGTGTGTGGTTTAATAAGCCGTATGCAAGTGCGTGGCATACGTTTTTTTTGTACGCAATAAACATACTTTATTTCATTTTTCTACCTGCAAATTCTTTTTGTTATCACATCTACTGCTTACGAATAACTACGTTAAGCCTTGTCAAAAAAGATTTTCAAAAAAAACTTATACTTAACAGTATTCCTTTTGCGATTTATGTATTTGTATTGCTTACGAATGTACACAACGGCAGGGTTTTTTCTATTTCACAAGAAGTAGGTTATGTTCGAGGTGAATGGTTTCAACTACCCTATGTAATTACGTGTTTTAACATAGCTGGTATTGTTTTTACAATGATAAAGAGTTTAAAAAAGGCAAAAGCAGAAAATGCTGTAATCATTATATTAAATATGCTTGTAGTGCTTATTCTATTGTATATACAGGCTCATAATACAGAAATATTAATGACCGGTATGATGAATACAATATGTGTACTAGCAGTTCATTTATATATACAAAATGTGCGAAAATCTATAGACCCGTTAACAGGTGCTAAAAACAAAATGGCTTTTAGATACGAAATAGATAAACTTATACGACAAGATGTGTCTTTTTCTATCTATGTTTTTAGTATACGTGGGACAAAAATGATAAATGAGCGATATGGTTTTGAGATTGGTGATAGAGTTATTGTACAAACATTGAATAATATTGCAACACACCTTTCGTTTAGTTTTATATATAGATATAACGGAGATGAATTTGCTGTGATTCTTAAGAAAAGCAACAAACTTTCGTATGATAAAATCATAAGAAAAGTGGAAGAAAGCTTCAATGAGCCAATGATTATTAAGAATAATAGTATTCCTGTTGATATAGTATATACACGTGTTGATTATAAACTTTTTGGAAAAACAGCAAATGATCTCCTTTCTGCTATTGATTATTCAATTAGTGCATTAACATCGGAAGATAATGAAAGAAAGTATTTATATGACAGTAGGGTGGTGCAAAGAGTTAGCGAAAAAAATCGTATGGTACAACAAATACAGGGTGCTATTGAAAACGATTTATTGGAAATGCAGTATCATCCAATTTATTCTGCAGAAAAAAAAGGCTTTACGCAAGCTGGAGCTCTTGTAAATATATATGGTGATAAAGGTGTTCTTTTATCGCCATCAAGCTTTCGTGATGTTGGAAAAAAAACAGGGCTAGTAGTTCCAATATTTTATAAAGTATTGAGAAATGTCTGTAGAGACTTAAGAAGGCTTATAGATACTCATGGTGAAAATTTGTTGATAGATTCAATTTCTCTTGAGTTTCCTTATGAGCAGTTTGCCAATTCTAACACATATACAAAAATAATGGAGGTAGTAAATGAATATAAGATACCACCTTCAAAAATAAAAATAGAAATAACTGAAGGTACTTCCACTGAAAAGGCATTAAAGGCAAAGCCTATTATAGAAAAATTACATAGAGAAGGGTTTGCTTTTATTCTTAATGATTTTGGGATAAATTATTCTAATATTGATACATTATTAGAACTTGCTGTTAGCTCTGTAAAAATTCACAGTGACATTTTATTTTCAGATGAAAAGTCTGTAGAGAATAAAATATTTTTTAAGAATCTTGTCAAAGGCATGAAAGCTACAGGCAAAACTATAATTATGGAAGGGGTAGGGGATAAAAAGCAACTTACTTTTGCACTTTCATGTGGTTGCAATTATATACAAGGAGACATTTTTTCAAAGCCGCTTATTCTTGCAGATTTAGAAAAGGTTGTTACAAAGCAGAGTTAATGTTTGTAAATTTTTAGATGTGTTATAAAGTGAAAGCAGAAATTTCAGATAGGTTTTAATTTTTATAAATCCATTGCTATCGCAAGAACTAAAATTGGCTTGTCATTTTCCCAATCGTAAAAGGGCATCGTAAAGTAATTAATTTCTTCAATTCCGAGGGATTCACTTAGCGTTTCTTTGAAAATACTACGTGACTCAACACTTTTTACTATTTCAAAAAATTCTATTGTAGGAACCTGGTCTTCTCCATTTCCTCTTTCCGAATTATTTGAAGTATTTTTAGTGATAGAGTCTAATATAAAAGCTCTTGATTTTTGTGGTAGTGAATCTGATACAATTTCTGGATACAAAAAGGTATCTGCTACAGCATTATGAATAGCAAGTAACCTTTGATGAAGAGGCTTGTGTATTTTTATCGTAATTTCAGGCTCTTGAGAAAAACACATACTTGAGCATATTATCAAGGCGATACATAGAAAAACTTTTTTTATCATATTTTTTATGTATCGTAAATTCCTGTAATTAAGTTCGTTGCATAGGGAAGGCTTTTAATCCATTCGCAAAAGGTATGCCATTCGTTTAGTTTATGATTTTTACGAGCATAATAAATATTAATTAAAGTCTCATAGTTCATGGTGCAAGTGCGAAGCTGATTATAGCTCGATGGTAAGAGTTGGATCATATCGTGCCAATGGGATTTTTCTTTAGTTTCCACAAAAGAAAGTCGTGCTTTTTCTAAAAACTCAATAAGTTGATGCATTTGCTCTTTTGCTCCATCGCTCATTTTGTCAACACTAAAGTCATCCATGCTAAATGGTTTAGAGTGTATTTTATGCATGGTACTTGTTGAGTTTGCGACGGTAGACACTTTGTAGGTGTCGTATTCTTTCCACCAGTACAAAGGCGCATTAATATCAACTGAAACAAAAATTTGGCGAATAAATTTCCGGTGATCACTTCCTGATTTACACAGACGTCCTGCCAAGTCTAGATCTTTTTCGCCTAGTACATAGTTTCCTTTATTATCGTAATAACTATCGGATCTATCCCAACTGCTCATTGGGTTTCTTGCTCCTCGAATGGCATTTTCTATATTCATTACTGCATAATTTGAAACAGTTAGCATGGTTTTCCTCTCATTGTTTTGCTGATTATTGCCAGTAGTATACCAGAAAGGGAGTCATTCAGCAATAGTGTTGTGATGTTTTAGTAAATTTTCAAAAATTCTGCAAGCTCTTTTGTTTTTGGTTTTTCTAAACATAATTTATCTCCAGCTTCAACAATTTGACCGTTTTTAAGAAAAATAACATAGTCTGCAAATTCTTTTAAAAAGGCAATTTCGTGTGTTACAAAGATAAACTCGCGACCATCTTTTTTTAAGTCTTTTACCGCTTTTAAAACTTCATCGGTTAAAAGAGGGTCAAGGGCTGCTGTGGGTTCATCAAGAAAAATAAGTTCGGGATCTGTTGCTAAGGCTCTTGCAATAGAAGCTCGTTGTGCCTGTCCGCCTGAAACTTCTCTCGGTTTCTTTTTTGCTTCTCCATCAATGTAAAGCTGTTTTAAAAGCTCATTTGCTTTTGCCTTGGCTTTCTTTTTACTTTGTTTTTTAATTGTATGTAAAATAAATGTTATATTTTCTTTTATAGAAAAATGAGGAAATAAATTATGAGTTTGAAAAACAACACCTATTTTTTGCTGGAACTCTTTTTTATTATGTATTGGAGATAATCCATTAATGAATATTTCACCAACTTCAGGATTTTCAATGCCTGAAAGTTGGCGTAATAATGTAGACTTTCCACAGCCCGACTCACCTATTATTCCAACAGAAGATGCATTATCAATTGTTAGAGTAATATTTCTTAAAGCTTCACTTTCACCATATGTTTTTGAAATATTGTTCACATGTAGCTTCATTTTGTAACCTTCTTTCCAATATAGCGGGCTAGTAGTGAAAGGGGAATAGTCATTACCAAGTACATAAGCCACATAATATAATAGCCTTCAATTACCGCATATGTTCTGTTTGAAATAACGGTTGAAATGTAGGTAATTTCGCCTACCGCAATAATATTTAACAATGCAGATCCTTTTATAACGCTTGAAAGGTTATTTACTAAAGAAGGAATAAAAGGCTTAACCATTTGTGGTAAAATAATATACAAATATTTTTGATACCACTTAAACTGGTATAAATCCATTACAATATATTGCTCGCTTGTTACAACTGCCGCTGTAGATTCATATGCATTTGCAACATAGGGGCTATTGTATAAAATCATTGCAAGTATTCCTAAAAATAGTTTATCGTGAATTGCAATAACTTGCCCCAGTGGGTATACAACTAGGAAAATCATAACCAAAAGGGGTGTTCCCATAATTATTTCGTTAAATACTTCTGCAAAGGCTCTTATAATGGTAATTTTTGACCGTAGCATTACAAAAAGAGCAAAGCCTATAATCAAAGCTCCCGCAAGGGTAACGAGGCTTATCCAAATTGTAGTAAAGAAACTTTTAACCAATAAACCTTTGCTTGACAAAATGAGATCATAGCGTGGGTTTTCGATGGTAAAAGCTAAGGCAATACCAACAATTATTGTAAATATTAGTATAACTGCTATGTATTGTAATGAGTCAAGTTTTTTATTCATTAAAAGTCCTGAAATTCTATTCTACGTTCGGGTATACAATGTAATCAAGACCAAGAGCAGGGTTTTGTAAAAACTCTCCAACAATTGCATCATATTCTGGAGCAATTTGATCATAAAAACCGCCATCGTCATACATTGTTGCAATAAACTCATTTGCTTTATCAAGAAGTTCTTGGTTGCCTTTTTTTACGGCAAAGCGGGAGCCTACAACTTCTTCTATTCCTGCATATACAATAGTGTTTTCAGGGTCTGCGGCATTAAAACCATACACTTCATCTGATGCAACAAGTATGTGAGAAATTCCTTTTGAAACTTCAAGTAAACCTGTTCCAATTTCTGTAACCTCTGTAACTTCTACACCGTGTGTTTGCGGATAATACACGCCTTTTGTTCCTGAAAGGCCAATAAATTTTGCGCCATCGATTGCAAAAAAATCTGCCTCTTTCATGTCATTTGTAATATTATGTGCGATAGCAAATTCTTTGTTTACCAAGGCTGGTGTGTGAGAATATCGATATGCATTAGAAAAGTCAGCTTTTTGTGCTCTTTCAGGTGTGCTTGACATGTCTGCAATAAGAATATCAACATCGCCTGTGTCGAGGGCAGGAATAAGGACTGAAAAGTCAGTGTTTACAATTTCTACTTCCATGCCTAAATACTCTGCAAAAGCTTTTGAAATTATTGGCTCAAAACCAGCCGCTTTTCCATCATCTCCAATGTATGAAAAAGGGGGGAATTTTAAATCCATCCCAACGCGCAAGACATTGCTTTCTTCTTCTGCTTTTGAACAACTCAATGTACTAAGGACTACAAGTACAAGAATTAAGGATCCAATAAGTTTTTTCATTTTTTTCTCCTAATTAAAAACAATTTATGCAATAAATTATCGTATAAGTATAGTATACTTTTTTCAGTTTCTTTTGTCAAGAAAGTACGTTTTTGTATTTTAGTTACCAAAAAGAACTGATATTTTAACTCTTTTTTCTTGCCTCTAAGTCTATAAGAATTTTCTCATAAAACTCTTTGTCAATTTTAAACTTTGTTGCATAAATTATAAAGCTTACTCCAATAAAAATAAGAGGAATAATGAGCATAACCGTTTTTACAAGTAAGGCACCTTCGTCTGAAACATCTGCCGCCGTTTCAGCGGTGTTTAAGCCTGATAAAATTACAGTTATACCAAGAAATGCAGACCCTACGGCACCACCCATTTTATTAATAAAGGGTTGTACTGCAAAACTTACCGATTCGTTTCTTTTTCCAAGTTTCCACTCTCCGTATTCGATTGTATCAGCTAAGAATACTAACATAAGTAATTGAATAAAAGCTTGTGCAAAAAAGATACAAAGACCTGCAATAATAATGTAACCAATACTTTGTGGTGAAAAGAAGAAAATTAAATACCCCACAATTACTAAAACGGTCGAATACATGTATAATTGCTTTCGTGTAAACTTTTTTGAGAACAGAGGGAAAACACTTAGTGCTGAAAGTTGTGCAACTCCTAAAACTAGGGCAAAAATGCCATACATAGATTCATCACCAAAAATATACTTAAAGTAGTGAAGTCCAAAAATGGTGGTAATATTGTATCCCATCATAAAAAGAGCCATTGCAATGCCGGTTATAAGAAGCTGGTCATTTTTAAAAAGTGCTGTTAGCATTCCTTTTAAATCAGTTTTTTCTATTTTTACAGTTATTTTCTCTTCTTTTACTCCGAGCAAGGTGAACAGTTGGAATCCCCATAAAAGGACTACAATGCCAAGTGCAAACACGGTGTAGGCAGTTTTCATGTTTCCAAAGGCTTCTCCAAGTGCATTTGTAATAGGTGTAATTCCTACTACTACGGAAAAAAGCCCGATGTTTGCACAAATGCGGGCAAAAGACCCAATTTTTTCTCGCTCTTTTTGGTCTTTTGAAAGCGTTGGCATCATTGACCAATAGGCAATATCATTTACGGTAAAACTTATTCCCCAAAAAAGATACATTACAGCAAAGAGGGCAATTATGCCTGTTTCTTGTAAACCAAAGTCGGTAAAAAGAATAACGGTTATAACACCTGATGTTAATGCACCAAGAGCAATAAATGGCTTAAATTTTCCCCATCTTGTTCGAGTGTTATCAACAATTGTTCCCATAACCGGATCATTGAGTGCGTCAAAAACACGAAAAGCAAACATAAACCCTGTTATCCACCCTATAGCCGAATTTGACAGATTGATAATGTCTGTGTAATAAAACATGAGATACATACTTACAATGGTGTAAGCCATATCCCTTCCAACTGTTCCAAGACCAAAAAAGATTCGGTTTTTTCTAATTTGATTTGTCATAAACTCTTCCTTTATTTTTTTACTTTTTCTATTACATAGAGGGTAGATCCAAAATCGCCCAAAAGGCGTATACTATCGTTATAGTATGTTCCATTAAATTGTTGATTTAAGCGAATGCCAGATAAAATTTGTGCACCAGATGCAACATATTCTTCTTTTGCATCTTTCATAGAGTAAAACTTGTTTATAGTGCGTAACAAAAAGCCTTCTGCATGTAGCTTTATAGGGAAGACATGTTTCATAAGACCTCCAAAGGTTTTAATTGCAATCCTTTGCGGTTTTGACCAAACTTTATATTTTTGTTTAGCATCAATATTTTTTACATAGAGTACATCATTACTGGGTGCGGCATGGATTCCGTTTTGAAAATTACCCACAATAGTAGTGCATTCATCACTTGCTTGCCACACATACCTATTGTCTTTGAAGGTTCTGGAAAACTCACCAAATTGAAGAGTTTTTCGATGTTTTTTATAAAATGCAATTTGTTCTTTAATTTCTTTTTTTTCTTCTCGTGTAAGCTCTGATAAATCAAGTTCGTAGCCCAGAAGGCCAAAACTTGAAACATTAAAGCGAGTTGAAAGAGGCGTATTTCTCAGTGTTTGTGCATGGGGACTCATAGAAACATGGGCTCCAAAGGTAGAAGGAGGATACAGGCATGAAAGACCGCCTTGGATACTTAAGCGTTCTATGGGGTCGGTATCGTCCGATGTCCACACTTGAGGCATGTAACAAAGCATTCCGAGGTCAAACCTGTTTCCTCCAGATGAACACGACTCAAAAAGAATTTTTGGGTTTGCTTTAGTAATTCTCTTAAGAACATCGTAAAGACCGAGTGTAAACTTGTGAAAAAATTCGCCTTGATTTGTAAGTGTTTTTGAATACATATCTGATGTATGGCGGTTCATATCCCACTTTACGTACTCAATATTGTTATCTTGTAAAATACTGTTTACATTTTCAACAATGTAATTACGCACCTCTATATTTGTTAAGTCTAGTACCAATTGGTTTCGCCCAAAACTGGGAGTTCTTCCTGGTTCTGTTACTGCCCATTCAGGGTGGAGTCTAAAAAGGTCGCTATCTTTGTTTACCATTTCAGGCTCGAACCAAAGTCCAAAAGAAAGCCCAATTTTGTTTATTTTTTTTATTAGACCTTCAAGTCCATTTGGAAGCTTTTTTTTATTTATGGTATAATCGCCGAGACCAGCTTTATCGTTATTGCGCTTTCCAAACCAACCATCATCGAGAACAAAGAGTTCTACGCCAAGTTTTTTAGCTTGTTTAGCAAGAGAAACGAGTTTTCGTTCGTTAAAATCGAACATAAGTGCTTCCCAACCGTTTATGAGGATGGGGCGCTCTTTATTTTTATGCTCTCCCCTAACGATGTTTTTTTTTACGAAAGAATGAAAATTTTTAGAAAGTCCGTTCATCCCATCAAACGAAAAGCTCATAATTGATTGCGGCGTTTCAAATGTTTCTCCCTCTTTAAGTTCAAATGAAAAACAATGTGGATTTATGCCGTTTTCTATTCTGAGAGTTCCGTTGGGGCTTTTTTCTATTGCGGTGTGATGGTTTCCCGAATACACAAGGTTAAAGCCAAAACAAAGGCCTGTACCTTCTGAGGCATCTTTCTTTTTTAATATAACGCCTGCATTATGCCTGTTTGAACTTCCGCCCGTAGTAGAAGAAATAATGTGAACGCCTTCTGCTAAAACACTTTCATGACGATGTCCTTCTTTACTCCAGCCTCCGTCAAAAGAAACCATGTCAAAATCTGTTTCATCGAGATCAATCATCATAGACATAATTTTTCGAATTTCTAGCGAAGTCTTTTCTTTGTTTTCAAGAATAACACGACGTGCAATTGCATTCGAAGAAGGGAATACAACATATTCTAAGGTTAAAAAAACATCCATCGCCTCATCTTTAGTAAGAATAGTTAATGTTTGCACGCCTTCTTTTTCAGTTTCATCTTCATACGCCAAAGGATATTCTTTTGATGAGGGTGCGCCGTCGGTTATGGTATGACTTTGGTAAATAAAATCCGTGGTAAAGCCACCTTTTGGCATACGAAGTTCTATAGGGCTATTCCTAAAGTCACCTTTTCCAACGCCTGAATATTCAAGCATAATGTCATCGAGGCAATAGGTATTATCGCCTTCTTTATAGCAAACACTTGAACCATAGCCCGCATTATTTTTCTTTTGAGAGAGAGAAAAATCGGTGTCACTTGTGAATTTTCCTAAATATAGGTTTTCAAGATGTCCGTACTTTGTTATACGAAAAACATATGAAATATCGTTACAATCCAACTTTATTTGAACTTGTTTGCTTTTTTTTGTTTCAGTAATCATGATGCCCTCAGCTCGTATATTATACCATATATATACTTTGTTGTGGAGAAAAAAATACTCTATAATTATATAATTTTTTCTCTAAATAGAACTTGCTTTATAAAACTTTTTATTATATAATTTAATTGGGTAGAGGTCTTTATTTTATATTAAGAAGGCTTTGGATCTATGATATTATTTAAAAAAAATTTACTTGCTCTTTTTTCTGTAGCAATGCTTACGCTGTTTTCTCATATTAATCTTTATTCCCAAAACGAGGGTGTTATTAGAGTTGGTTATCAACTTAATGCGGGGTTAATCTATGATGTTGATAATCCGGGTAATAAGGGAATTGGGTATGAGCTGTTAAAAAAAATCGAAACTGTATGTAATATTCGTTTTGAATTTGTTGAACTTGAAAGGGATGGTCTAGAAGCACTACGGGACAAAGAAGTTGACTTGGCTGGATTATATTTAAAAACTCCTGAAAGAGAGAAAGATTTTTTATATTCAGAAAGACCTTTTAACACCGTTATTGCTTCTTTAGCAACAAAGGGCTTAAAAGATATATACTATGATGATCCAGAATCTATAGATGGAAAAACAGTGGCAACGTATGAAGGAAATCCATCAAATGAGCATTTAGATAAGTATCTAGAAGATAATGGTATTTCTGTAACATATGTTATAGATACTTTCCAAAATTATACAAATTTGGAAGCAGATTTTTATTTAACGTTCACTGAAAATCAATCTGCAAATAATTTTTTTACAGCCTTAAATCTTTCAAATTCCTTTAGTTATTTGGTTTCATTGCCAGACAATGAAAACATAATGAATGAAATAAATCGTGCTTATTCAAAAATACAGGCAGAAGAAGGGTTTTTTTATAACGAACTTGTTACAAAATATAATTCAGAGGCTATAAATCTTGCACATAGAGAGTTAACTCGTCAAGAAGTAGAAACCCTGCGTGAAAGACCTCTTCTTGTGGGGTATGTGGACAATCATCAGCCGTTTACTTATACAAGTGCAGACGGAAACGCAAGTGGTGCATTAATTGAACTTATTGATACTTTGTCAAGAAAGTACAAGTTCGAAGTAGAGTATGCCCCCTACGCCTTAGGAACAGATATCTCTTCGCATAGTGACTTTGATGTAGTAGTATCACTTCTTGGAAATGCAGAGTACAAAATAGAGCATTATGTTCCAACAGAATCATATTACAGCATAGCAATGGTTGCAACAGTCTCAAGTAAGCTTGCAAAAGACAATTACAACCCTTTTGAAATAATAAAAAAAACGCCACGAATCGGATTTCCGGAGTATTTGTTTTTAAACTATGACTCTTTTGCTGAGGTGTTTCAGCAAAATGAATTAGTTTTTTTTAATTCCTTTGAAAAAATGATAGAGGCGTATAAAGCTGGTCAGATTGATATGGCCGTTTATACGTCTGCAGGATCAACCTACGTGGATGCGTATTTTGAGGAAGGAGAAAACTATCTGTTTGGAACTGATTTTAATTTAGGTTTTCATATGTCTATTTCAAGAAAAATAGCGGCTGATTATGTACCAATTTTTAATGTAATGCTTG
Source organism: uncultured Treponemataceae bacterium (assembly GCA_964622185.1). Taxonomy (GTDB): domain Bacteria; phylum Spirochaetota; class Spirochaetia; order Treponematales; family Treponemataceae; genus CAYJFX01. Next base: position 9,402 of record CAZUPJ010000004.1, on the reverse strand, counting down.
ATACTTTAACCGAACGCGAATATGAAGCCATTTTAAATAAGCATACATCTACATATTATCCCAGAAAAACATTACGTTCTTTTTTATCAGAATACTGGGTGTATTTATTTGCTGTGGGGGTTGCCCTTGCCTTAATATTTTTGTCATATAACAATAAAGTACGTGAAGAACATAAAGATTTTCAAATACAAGCGTACAGAACTGATAGATTAACTGGACTTATGTCAATGTCATATTATTATGAAGTAGTAAATGAATTTCTTTCCAAAGCTGATGCTAATGTATACGAGCTAATTAGCTTTGATATAGACTATTTTAGAACAATAAACAGCTATTACAGTATGGAGCAAGGAACAGCTGTAATAATAGAAATTGCAAGGGCTCTTGAAGGTGTTTTTAAAGAAACTTCTGCAGTACATGCAAGGAAAACAGCAGAGCAGTTTTATATTTTGCGGAAAGCAGGTGAAGGTCCTTCCATTGAAGGTTTGCATAAAACCTATATAGTTCCAGCCATAAAAAGCATTTTGGGCGATAGGTATAATGCAACCCTTTCTTATGGCTCTGTCGTAGTTGACAACTGCGAACAAACAATTTCTGATCTTTTTGCCTATGCAGACTTTGCTCGTATGAAGGGGAAGTCAAGCCATGAAACAACATTCATTGTTTTTGATAAAAAAATGAAAAAAAAATTCACATCAAATCTTCATATAACATTTAAAATGGAGCAAGGCATAAAGGAAAAAGAGTTCAAAGTTTTTTATCAACCAAAGGTAGACTTTAAAACTCTTTCAATAGTAGGCGCTGAAGCTTTGGTAAGATGGATTCCTTCAGGCAGTGAGATTATTTACCCTACTGATTTTATTGAAGTTTTTGAACGCAATGGTTTTATTGCTACGCTTGATATGTATGTTTTTAGAGACGTTTGTAGATATATCAATGAGCATAGCGATAAAGTAGAGGTTCCCATTATTTCCGTAAACCTTTCTGCAATCACTGTGCTTGAAGAAACCTTGATTTCACAATTAATGAAAATTTTAGATGAGTATGATGTTAAGCCGTCGCAAATAGATCTTGAAATTACAGAAACAGCCATATTAGGATCAGAAGAAAACTTCTTATCAAAAATTCGACAACTAAAAAAATTAGGATTTATTGTTTCTATTGATGATTTTGGGTCTGGCGTATCTTCCTTGAATAGACTTTGCTCAATAAATGCCGATATATTAAAAATGGATAAAGCTTTCTTTGAACAAAAAGATACAGATGAACGAACAACTATTGTTGTAGATGAGGTTATTACGCTTTCCAAGCGTCTTGATATGAAAATTGTTGCTGAAGGAGTTGAGACATATGAACAAGCAAAATGGTTAAGAGACTTGGACTGTGATATAGCACAGGGCTATTACTTCTCAAAACCTATTTCCGAAGATCTCTTTTTAGATTTTATTAAAACAGGAAAGTCTTACGAAATAAAAGAGGAATCAAAAACAATTTGATGGGCATTATGAATATTTTTTAATATATTGGGGTTATTATGAAAAAAGGGAAACTATTATTGTTCTTTACCTTTCTCTGTATCTGTTCTTTGTATGTTTCTCTTAGGTATTTTACTGCTCAATGGAATTACGAACAAGCGGTAGAAGTATTTATGCAAACTCATTCTGAACGAATAAAAAATACATTCGAAAGAAATATTGAGGGTGGCATGATTTTAGAGAGTCTTGTACGCTACCTCGATTTTGACTTTGATAAAGAAACGTTTGATTATGTTGCAAGTGATTGGTTTGATAACGAAACGATGATATCGATTTCATATATGCCAGAAGGTATTGTGCAATGGATATATCCCCCGACTGATGATAATAATAAAGTGGTTGGTCTCAATGTTTTTGAATTTGAAAATACCAAGGCTGGTGCTATAGAATCGAAAGAAAAGAGAGTCATACAGATTTCAGGACCTATCGAGCTTCAAAGTGGAGAGACGGGCCTGACTGTAAGAACTCCAATTTTTACAAATGGAGGTGAATTTTGGGGTTTTGTTTCAGTTCTATATGATTCAGAGAATATAGCTTATGAAGCAGTAGAGGTAAAGTCAATAGAAAGTATGGGCTATAAATATGCAATACATTCAAGTTATAATGGAGAAAAAATTCAACTTTTGGTTTCAGAGAACTTTGATTATAAAAAAGCCTTTTGTGTTCAAATTGAGATAGCGGGCAATGATTGGGATTTTTATCTTTACAATGAAGTGCATGAAAAAGAAACTCTGTGGTTATTGTTGAGTAGTATTATTGAAGCATTGGGGTTATGTGCACTTATCTTGGTAGCAATTAAGTTTTTCGAAAGAAAACGGAAGCAAACGTATGAGCAAATTTTTCTAGATCCATTAACAAGGTTGCATAACAGAAAAAAGTTGGATGCAATTATAAAAAATGTAAAAGAGTGGAAAAAAGGTGCTTTTTCCGTCTTTTACATAGATTTAAATAAATTCAAACCTGTTAATGATAAGTATGGGCATACTGTAGGAGATAAAGTTTTATTAGCTTTTTCCTTAAGGCTAATGCATCGCTTTGATGAGGGTACGGTAAAAATTCGAATGGGTGGTGATGAATTTGTTCTTGTTATTGATTCTGAATTAGACTCAGAGAACATAAAAAAGGTTACCCAAAGAATTATTTCATTAGCAGAAGAGGTATTTTTTATCGGTCACTTAGAAATACAAATTTCTGCATCTGTTGGTTTTGCTTCTTACCCTAAAGACGGGTTTACAATTACAGAGGTTTTAGAAAAAGCTGATAGAATGATGTATGAAGAAAAACAAAAGCGAAGAAATAAAAGGTAAGGTATACAGCGAATCAAAAATGGGAATAACAATGCATGGCTTGACACAAAAAAAGCGAGTGTTAGAATTAATGCTATAAGAAAAGTGTAAAACGAGGAGAAAATCTTGTAGATAAGGATTTTGTCGAAATCAGAAATAACGTAACCGAATTAATCCGTTGGTGGTAGACAATATGAACAAACAACCTAACATTCTGGTTTTTATGACTGATTCGCAAAATGCAGATACCATAAAACCGTGGCACCAAGCAAAAACGCCAAATGTCGATGCCTTCTTACATAATGCAGTTCACTTTGAACCTGCATATACTGCTTCTCCTCATTGCTGTCCTGCAAGGGTCACCTTTTCCAGTGGATTGTATCCCTCTGAGCATGGGGTTTGGAATAAAAAATGGAAGTATGTTTTAAATACATTTGATTACGATGAACTGTACGATCTAGAGAATGACCCTGAAGAAATGTATAATCTTGCAAAACAAGAAGAATATAAGCCTATTATAAAGGAAATGTGCAAAAAATTGTGGCAATTTGCTAAAGATAAGGGCGACAATTGCACTTGCCCATACATTATGGTTTCGCTTGCACCTTATGGTCCCGGTATTCTTTTGGAAGACTTATAAAGGCGTTGACAGTTACCGTTTTTAAAGTATCTGCATGCACGAAAAAAGAGAACGAAATACTTGTAGAGGGATCCATTTAAGTAGAAAAACACATAAATCTTTTACCAAATACCGATTTAGTAAAAATTGTTACGGGTGTTAGGTGGATGGCTCAAAAAGCCGTCTACATTGCTAATCGTACTTCCTGTGCGATTAGCGACTTCGTTTCAAGCCCCCCTAAAAAAATACAAACTAATGGGGAAAACTCATTTGGGCAAAAAAATAGTTCGACACGATGTAGAACTGTTTTTTAGATATTTTTTTTGGAGATGAGGGGACTTGAACCCCTTACCTCTTGCATGCCATGCAAGCGCTCTAGCCAGGTGAGCTACACCCCCGTAAGTTTTTTAATAATAACAAAAATAGGGTCGCTAGTCAAGGGCTTACAATTTTGAGTTACCGTTCTTCTAAAAAAAATGCGGGATTTTTTATAGACTCTTCAGGCGTTTTCGTTACAAAATTAGGCCAAAATTCACTTGCACGCACTGTTTCATCAGTGAAGGCATGAAGTTTACCCAATACATATACCACATTGTTTATTCCCCATCTTTCTTTATCGGTTTCGGCTCCTGCCTTTGCACTTACATCATTTCCAGAATTCTCTTTCATAAACTCAATATATTTTTCAGAATAATGCTTGTACACTAATGGCTCATTAGCCCAATATTTTTTAACTAATTCAATCATTTTATTTTGAGTGATACTTTGATAATCCATTTGTACGCATTTATTTATTGTTCTGTCATCTACTAGTGCAAGGGCAGCGTGTCTTCCAATGTCTTCAATTACGTGTGTGTAAATGGGAATATCCATGTTTCCAAATGTGGTAACTTCATTAAAAAAGCGCATGTTGGGAAGGGCATAGTCGTGTATTATTCCATTATAAATTAAGGTCCAATCTAAACCAGATGCAAACAATTTTTTGTGAAAGTCTTTTTTGTGGTCAAAGATTATTCCTTCTCCGTACTCAATGTTTCGAGTGTGAGCTCCAAACTCTGTGGGTATAAACCGTTTAATGCCTGCTTTTTTTGCCGCCTGTAGCCAAATAGGCTCTAGTTCTGTGATGATGGTTTCAGAGCCCGGAACGGCAGCAACAAAAATTTCTGTTCCGCTCATGGCACTTGCCATTTTATCGATGCTTGCAGTGTCGTCAACTAGTACCAATTCTGCACCTTGTGCAATAAAACTACCAATAATTTCATCACTTGAACTGTGCTTATCGCGGACAATCATTTTTACTCTGTGCCCATTTTGTAAAAGATTTTGCACAATGTGCTTTCCAATTTGTCCTTTTGCACCAAGTATGGAAACATATTTGCTCATAATATAACTCCTAACGAAAAAGATAAGCATATTATAACAAAAAGTAATCAAATGTGCAATAACAAACATTTGTAAATAATATATGGTAATAAGATTTAAACAAAAAAAACTCTGTAAGACTTTGGCTGATTCTTAATCTGCAAAATATGCCCTACAGAGGTAAACAATCCTACCGCTATTGCGGTTATATACTATAAACACAGAAGAGAATAAAATGTTACAGTATTTTTTAGAATTTAATATTTAAATCGCCGCTTCATTTCATTTTTAAATCGTGTCTTTGAAAACATGTATAATCCCAGTATTGTAAAAACAGAGTATAGCAAGGCTGCTAATAATGCCCATTTTATTGTTGCTACTGGAAGAATGGCAATAAAGGCTAAACAAATAGAGAGGGAAACTGACGCCATCAAATACCCTATATACTCTATATAATTTTTTTTGTTTGCAAACGCAATAATGGTAATAGTAAGGGTTGCGGCAATTGAAAACCATGGAATAACGTATGAAAAAGACCAACCTGTGTATCCGAGTGTAATATCTATTGCAACCATAAGTTGTGATAGCAAAAAAAACTGGGCTACAATTTTTGCACCGCTGTTTCTGACTGAAGAAACCCAGTCGAAAACTGAGCGGTGAAAGCACAATAAGCTACTTACAACTGTTAGTGACCATATGCTGGGATAGGTATCAAATGTAAAGATATTAATAAACACACACAGAATTCCCATTGTAATTGCAAAAAAAGCTACAATATTAGAAACATCTTTTTTTTTGATTGTTGCATAATTTGGGTAATCAACTTTTTGTATAGGATTTTTTTCTGTTTCATGTGGTATTGGAATATTGCACAATGGACAGTGAGGAACAT
>CAZUPJ010000004.1:0-3608 GCA_964622185.1 uncultured Treponemataceae bacterium | reverse complement strand
TTTTTTTCTGTTTCATGTGGTATTGGAATATTGCACAATGGACAGTGAGGAACATCAGATAAAATGGTAATATGGCAAGATTTACAAATCATGTGAAATTCCTTTTTTTGTAGAGTAGACAGAAACTTGTGTTTGTATGTGTTCTTGTAATAACACAAAAAAGGAGCGTATAATATCTGTTTCATTAATAGCCAAGCTAAACGAAATGGAAAGTGTGTCTGAGAAAGATGCAACTGCTACATTCATAGGACTGCGTTTTGTTGGGTATAAAATAAACTCAAGGTGTTCAATATGCTTTTGCATTTCAGCTGGGAAATCGGCAAGGCCTAAGTTTGTAAGGGTTATTGATTTTTTTGACTCCCCAAAAAGTGAAAACCCTAATTTTAGAAATACTTTTTTTATACCTAATGGAACAAGAGATGCAAGAGTATTTCCCTGATACGAGGCATATTTGCGTAATTCATTTTCCATGTTTTCTTTTGAAAAAAGATTTTTCATTTGTTCATTGACGCTTTCAATAACATTTTCAAAGGTTGTTAGTGGAGTAAAGGTATAACATATATTTGGAACTGCGAAAAAATTTCTTAACGACTCAGAAGGGAATAGTTTTCTTAAATTTGCCGGCACTGCTACAACAAGAGGGCGCTTGTTTTTTTCATATTTAATTCTTGCTGAGTAAATGGAAAACATTAAAAGAGCACAAAGATACCCTGTAATTGTTGTGCCATACTGTTTTGAAACTACTTTTACACTTTGTATAGAAGCACAACCAGTTATAACATTCGTTCCTTTTTCAAGGGGGATAAAACCTTTTATTCTATAGGATTTATGTACGCCCCTTTTTTGTTTTTTTACTGACTTTGAAAGATCTGTGTAACGAGAAAAACTACTTTCGTAGTCTTTAATAGTAGGTATAGAGTCTAATGAGATTATTTTCCCTTCATTGTCAAAGAATCCTTCTTTTTGTGTTATATACGAATAGAGAACCGCTTTCAAAAGCTCAAAGCATCCAGTGCCATCGGTTATTATGTGAGAAACTTCTATTGTTAGTCGATTTTGAAAATAATAAAAACGTATGAGGTTGCTTTTTCCTTTCTCTATTTTTATAGGGGAACAGGGTAAATCTTTTTCTTGTTGAACAGTACATAAATCTTTAGTAACTTCTAAGTAGTTCCAAAACACACCGCGGCGAAGGCGAACAAAGAAAAACGAAAATCTTTGAAAACTTGCTTCCACAGCTTTTTGGAAAAGAGCAGAATCTATAGGTTCCTTTAAAATAGCCGCTATTCTAAAAAAGCTTGAGTTATCTTCTCCTTGAACAGCAGGGAAAATGTTTCCTGCTGTGTCTATGCTGTAAAAGTTTTTCAATTATATCTCCTACTCTAACAGAGTATCACATTCGAATTCTATAAAAGTTTACCATGTTTTTTGAATTTTTGAAAGTCTTTTTTCAACATGATTACAAGGTTTTTTTGAAAAAATTTTCTGCATTTTTGTAGCATATCTTTTCAATTACTCGGTGAGAAATATCTTCTTTTTCCATGCTAGATACAAGCATATGAATATCTTGCACGCCACTTAATTCAAGGTTTCCGTCTATGCCGTCAAAGTCTGAACCCAAAGCCAGAACATCTTCTCCTCCAACATTAATAATGTGTTTTATATGTTTTAGCATTGTCTTTACACTGCTTGTTTCGGTCCCTTGTAAAAAGTAGCCATAAAAGTTTAAACCAGTTATACCGCCTCTGTCTGCAAGTGCTTTTATCATGTTATTATCAAGGTTTCGCGAGTTATCGCATACAGAGCGTGCATTTGAATGTGTTGCTAAAAAAGGGCGTTTTGTATTATTACAAACATCCCAAAAGCCTTTATCTGATAGGTGGGAAACATCTATTAATATTCCCAATTCTTCCATTTTTGCAATGGTTTCAAAACCAAATGGCTTTAGCCCAAAGTCATTACCAGCTTTAGAATGTGGATAGCCAATGCAATTTTCATAGTTCCATGTAAGGGTAATTGCACGAACACCTTTTTCATGCAAAACAGCAAGTTTTGAAATGTCATTTTCAATAATGCCACCGTCTTCAATGCTTATAAAACAAGAGAGCTTTTTGTTTTCGCTGTTTTGTACATAGTCAGAATATGATTGTGCAATTGCTACTGAGTCTGATTGTAAAACGTGTTCATGTAATTTTTCAATTGCATACATGGCATCATTAAAGTGGCTGTTAGAAAAAAGACATTTTCCTTCAATATTAATGTAACACGCAAAAAACTGAGCTGTGTACCTACTTTTTTGTAAGCGCGAAAAGTCAACATGGTAGGTGTTATTGTGTAAGGTACATTCTTTGTCTAATCCTTTGAGTTGTTGTTCCAAAAGATGCATTAAAGTGTCTACGTGAAAGTCTATAAATTTCATGAAAAAAGTATACCAATTAAAAGGAAAAATAACAATGTATTAGGGAAAAGCACTAGGGGGTGTAGTACTGCGAAGCGTCGACCACAGCCTGCCGCAAAGGCAGGCGAGGACGATGAGCGTTAGCGAAGTGCGAAACACCCGTTAAAGTGCCCGTATTATTGACAACCTGTTTTTCTTTCACTATGATAATGGAACGGGGGCGTTATGAATTTTGATGCGATATTATTTGATTTAGATGGGGTTATTGTAGATTCGGGGCTTGGTATTTCCTCTTGTGCGAACACTGCTCTTGAACACTTTGGCTACAAAACACTTGAGGCGGAACGTATTGTACGGTTTATTGGAAATGGGGCTCGGCGTCTTATTCAAGATACACTTACTGCCGCTGGTGTTGATATAGATACGATGGGGAACGATGGGACAGATTTTGAAGGTTTTTTTGCATGGTATTTAAATTTATATGAAGAACGAGCTATTGATAACACACCTATGTACAAAGGTATTGTGCCTCTTTTGGAGCACCTTGCATCACTCAACATTCCTTTAGCACTTGTTACCAGTAAACCACTTTCTGTTACAAAGATAGTTTTGGCACATTATGGCATAGACAAATTTTTTGATGCTGTAGTGTGTCCTGAAATGGTTTCAAACCTAAAGCCACACCCTGAAAGTCTTTTGCTAGCCGTAAAAACTATAGAAGAAAAACGCTCAATTACGATTGATGCGTCAAACGTATTAATGGTTGGGGATTCAGCAACAGATATTCAAGCAGGAAGAGCCTTGGGTGGGAAAACCTGTGCTATTACAGGCGGGCTTGGAAACACCGAAAAACTATTGGCCGAAAATGCTGATATGGTGTTAGGATTTGCATACGAATTAATAAAATAGTTTGTTTTACTTTGTATTAAACCTCGTTTCTATTTGAAAGGTTAACCCCTCTCATAAAAACACCGACAATGTAGAAGGACAATTTTTTTATAATAAGGAAAGTAGATTTTATTATTTTTCTATGTTATACTGTAAGTTGAAAAAATATTAGATTTGGAGCTATTCAATTTTATGAACATTAAAAGATTACTTTTTAGCACGATGCTATTAATGGCAGGTACTTTTACTTTCGCGTACAACCCTCCGCTTTCAGGAGAGAATTTGTATAATTTTACAAGCCCTTCAATGCTTTCAGGAGAAA
>CAZUPJ010000003.1:0-26708 GCA_964622185.1 uncultured Treponemataceae bacterium | reverse complement strand
AGTATCTTTATATTGTTATTCATACAGTTATATTGTTAGTGATATATTTTAATAGTAAGCCCCTCTTAATCTACAGGTCGAAGGTTCGAATCCTTCATGGCTCAAATATTAGAAACGCTGTAATTCTTTATATACTAAAAAGTTACAGCGTTTATTTTTTGTAAAAAAGTAAACGCGTAAAGATTCTTATTGTTTTGTACAGAAAGATGTACAGAAAGAGGTTTTTTTATAGTTCTCTGATGAGAAAAAAAGAGGGCGATTTAGCATTAAGTGTTTTTCCTAATACCAAATCACCCCAAAATAGAAAATAACACACAGTAAAATGATATTGTACAGCTTTTTTTCCGAATATTACGGTTTTTTTGTTTCTAATGGTACAGTGTGTTATATTTTTTCAACGTTACAGGCTTACTTCATCTTGCCAATCAATAGAAATTTCATTGTTTTCACCGAATTGAATAGGAAGTATAATTGTTGTAGAGTTAAAGTATGCCTCTAGTTTTCCTCCCCAGCGGTCGCCAATATAATAATACGTAGTATTGCCATCTTTTGTAATGGGGAGCACAGAGGTAGGCTGAGAATCATAGGTTGTTGCGTCTCCAAAATCTTTTCGCATAGTCCAGTCTCCATCAATTGAGGTGCTATATGCGTAGCTCGATTGATTAGGATTCCATCCTGAGCATGCAGATGTAAGCATATAATACAATCCGTTTTTTTTGAAAAGGGTTGGAGCTTCTCTGCTTTGATTTGGCCATAGTACCCGCACTTGTCTATCTATGCTAAGATAATCCTCTGCTAGTTTATAAATATGCAAATCTTGATTGAAGCGTGCTGCAGAAATAAAGTAGGCTGTTTTATCATCATCTACAAATAGGGTACAGTCGCGTGACATATTTCCCATAGGATTAAAGCTTCCCAAATATGTATAATCGCCATCTATTGTGTCGCACACTGCTATAGCACAGCGAGCTTCTTTATAGTCATCTGGCATTTCCCAATGCATCCACATAACAAACTTGTTATACTTTTCATTGTAGATAACCTTTGGTCTTTCAATGTTACAACCTTTTCCAATGCGAGCCTTTTGCTCTGGGTAATCTAAATGAGGTTGTGATTTTACATAGTGAGTTTTCGTCTCAGAATCAAGCGTTAAAATATGATTGCAAAATTCCCAAGAAGAAAAATCTTTGCTTTTATAGCATGATACTTTGTTGTTTTCTGTACGATTTTCTCCAATCCAGTAATAATAGCCTTCATGAAAAAAAATGTGTCCGCCATGTGCATGAACGGTGTTACCATCTGTATCTTTTGGTAAATAAGGATTTTGAATAGTCATAATTTCTCCTAAAATGTGTTTTGCTTAAAATTTCAATTTTTTGACGCGTGCCAATATTGAAAAGTTTCTATAAAAGCATTTTTGTTGTAACAAAAATCTCTTTGTCCTTTTCCTGTTACTGGATACTTTCTTGCATCACTTTCTTTCTTTGAATGTGTGTCAAAAAACTCTTCCATCTTTGCCTTTAATGTTGCAATTTCGTTTTTATGTTCTGCAACATCGATGAGATTTTTCTTTTCGTCTTTATCTGTTTTTAGACAGTAAAAAATCCCTTCATTAGTGTTATAATTCCAAATAAGTTTTTTTTCTTTTGTTCTTATCATTCTTACTGCGCCATACTCACTGCTTATCATAATGTCTTTTTCGTTTGCAGTAGTCGATTCACCTGTAAGCTCTTTATAAAAACTTTGTCCTACTTGCATCTCTGTTTTAATATATGGCTCTTTAGAATTGTCAATTCCACACATTTCTACTAGTGTTGGAAATAAATCGCAATGACTTTGCAATGAAACGTTCACTTCTCCTTTATTTTGTATAAAAGGAGCTGCAATAATAAAAGGAACCTTAACAGATGTATCGTATAAATTTGGTGGATAGGTTCCATTCCCTTTGCCCCAAATACCATGATGTCCCATATTCATACCATTATCTGCTGTAAAAATGATTACCGTATCTTGTAATGTATTCTTTTGTTCTAGTACGTCAATTATTCTTCCAATGTTTGCATCCATTGCAGTAATAGCAGCATAGTATCCTCTTAGATGTTGTAAGCGCTTTTCTTCTGTGTCTCCGATGGGGCAGCTAAGCATTTGGTTTTCATGCACGCATTCCCACGGTACTTGAGAAAATGTGCTGTTTCTATAAAGATCTAGATATTCTTTTGGATGATTTTCTTCTGACCATGGGCTGTGTGGGGCAGTGTAGTGGACGCTCATATAAAAGGGCGCATCCTCTTGGGCTAATGCTTCCAAATAATCTACTGCCTTGTCGGTAATAACATCTGTTACATAGCGGTTATAGTGCGTAAAATCTCCGTCTTCATAAAAATAGGGATCATAATACTTGCATCCACCACCTTCAAGGGCAAACCACTTTGAAAAACCAGCCTTTGGACAATCGCTTGCCCCTAAATGCCACTTGCCACTATGTGCACACGTATATCCATTTTGCTGTAATATATCAATGTAGCTTGGATGGTTTTCTAAATATTCAACAGGCTTATCTTGACTATAGGGCTCTCTTTCTTTTAGGGTAGCATACTTGTCGCTATCGGCATTTCCGCCTTTTAAAAAGTCTAACACACCATGACACGAGGGCATTTCGCCCGTTACAATCGAAGCACGTGCAGGAGAGCACACTGGAGATGCACAAAAGAAATTATCATAACGCATTCCCATTGCTGCAAGTTTATCTAAATTTGGTGTATGAATCTCACTATTGGTACCGCAGTTTAGTGCCCATGCTCCTTGGTCATCGCTAAGAAAAAAGATAATATTAGGCTTTTTCATACCACACTTCCTTTGGTAAATAATCTATAGGTGTTTTTAATGACTTATGGTGTTCAATTATTTTTTTAGTCAATTGTGTCACTATGTCTTTATATTCGGGGGCTAAAAACAGATTTTTTGTTTGTAGTGGGTCGTTTACTCTATCAAATAAAATATGGTCCTTAAACACTCTATCTGTTTGAAAGCCTTTTCCAACATACGCAAGTTCATATTCTGGTGTAATAATTCCTGCTCTGGGAACATCGCTTGGGTGAATATACACTTCTTCTACGCCTACGGGAACATCATCATTAAAAATGCTGCTTCGGTCAATGCCATTTGTGTGTAAATTTTCAGAAGAAAGTCCCACTAACGATGCAAGTGTTTTTGGAAAATCTGTTGTATCCATAAAACTTTTGATGCTTTTTCCACCAGATAGATTTTTTTCACCTTTTAAAATCATGGGTAAGTGATATACGCTATCATAGAGATTATTTTTTTCCATAAGTCCATGCTCGCCCATATAATCGCCGTGGTCAGTGGTAAAAATAATAATGGTATTATCGTATATGCCCTTTTCTTTTAGGGCTTGTACAATTCTTCCCACATTATCATCAATGCATTTTATTTCGCCCAAATATTGTGCTTTTAACCTGCGCAAATGTGATTCTCTGTCAAAAAGGTTGAGCGGAAAATATTTATTTCTTCCCCACTTATCAAATTCCACCCAGTCGGGTAGTGTTTTTTCATAAAATGTTTCGGGAATCTTTACCTTAGTTGGGTTAAACATAGTATCATAGGGGGGGCGAACAGTGTACGGCTGATGCGGGTCTGGAAAGCTTGTCATAAAAAGAAAGGGCTTTTCCTTGCTACTATTATTGATGTATTCTATGGTTTGAGATGCGAGCCAATCGGTTGTATACGTTTTCTCGTTTCCAATTTCTTTAGAAAGTTCTATGCTACCGTTTTTTTCAACTACATTTTTACTGTGCCCAAACTCTACTTTATATTTCCAATCTTTAAATCCTAAGTGATTTGCATGTTCTAAGTTGCCCATTCCACGTACATATTCACCCAAATGCCATTTTCCTGCATAGCCTGTAGCGTACCCATTATCATAAAAATACTGGGCTAGTCCAGCTTCTGCTTTGTTTACAGGCACACCGTTACGAAAAGCCCCATTAACAAAGGGGTACTTTCCTGTTAAAAACGTTCCGCGAGAAGGTGTGCACACGGCACTAGGGGTGTAAAAATTTTCCATTTTTAAACCTTCACTTGCTAGTGCATCAATATTCGTTGTTTGTATTTCATCACAACCATAACAGCTTAGTAGATTTTTGCTAAGCTGGTCTGTGTATAAAATAAGAATATTAGGCTTGTTACAATCCATTGCATTCATAGAATACTACGCTTCTTCACAAGGTAGGATTTTTGGCTCTTTTTCTCCTGCAATGTTCATCCATTTGCACAATCGCTTTGCGAGGTTTTGCCTAACTTCTGAAAACTCTGGGTTTGACACTAAGTTATTTCTTTCTGCAGGGTCTTTGGTTAGGTCATAGAGAAAATCTTCATAGTACACATCTGCACAGCTATTATTTTTTCCGTCTTCTTTTGCCCGCACCGAATACTTATAATCTTTTGTGCGAATACAGCGTCCAATTTGGCTTTCACTAATTTGTGCAAAAATCTCTTCGTCCCATGGAGCATCTTTTGTTTCTACTAATTGTTTAAGCGAACGTCCTTGCCAATCTTCGGGTTTTGAAATGCCTGCACAATCTAGCATTGTGGCAGGTAAATCCATTAAACTTACAAGATTTTCTTCTACTTTTCCACCTTCAAAATGAGGACCATGAATAATAAGTGGAACACGAAGACTTGCATCATGACAACTTCGTTTGTACTCTCCGTTTCTTGTGCAAAAATGTGAACCATGGTCTGCGGTATATATTAAAATGGTGTTTTCCCATTCCCCTTGGCTTTTAAGCGTATCGATAAGCCTTCCAACATTATCGTCTAAGCTTCGGCATTGCCCTAAATAATCGGGATAATTTGCTTCCCAATCGCCGCCAGTGCCTTCTAAATCTTTCGGCACTTCATAATCTTTAAATCGTTCTTTACTGCCATCTGGACCTTCAAAAATATTTCGGTCATTTTGATGATGTGGTTCAATTTGAGATATAAAAAGAAAAAAAGGATTATCTGTTTTTCTATTTTGCAAATAGTGAACGGCGTAATTATTGATACAGTCTGCACGGTATCCAATAAAGTCATGTCGATTATTATCTTTATCGAATACAAACCCATCGTAACCATGTGAAGTAAATTCCAATACGTCTGATGCCATCCAATAATCTTTATAGCCTCCACGGTACTTTTCTGGAATAGCCGTTGTTTTATAGTCGATTTTTTTAGCGTGGTCTGAGGCTAGATGCCATTTTCCAACATAGGCTGTTTCATATCCTGCATCGTTAAAACAATTTGCAAGTGTTGTAGCATCTAATGGAAGCTGAATGCCATTTTTATAACAACCGATTTCTGTCGCAAATTTCCCCGTTTGCAAACATGCCCTTGCAGGACCACAAACTGGCTGACAAGTATAGGCATGTTCAAAGCGAACGCCTTCTTTTGCCAATGCATCAAGCGTTGGACTAACATCTAGTTTTTGTCCATAACAACCTAATGTATCCCATCGTTGTTGATCTGAAAAATAAAAAATAATATTTGGTTTTTTACTCATAGTTTCCTCTTATTGTGTAATTTATATTTTTTTGAAAATAATTTCTTTAGAAAATCCGTAGGCTGTAGCAATAGCACCTAACGAATTATCTACTTTTAATTCTTTGCCTTCTTGTGTTACAAGCGAAATAGGCTCTTTTTCTCCAGAATCAAACCAAATCTCCCCTGTTCCGGCATATTCTTGTGCTTCCAAATAATCAATAGGGAAATCATACCACCAATGCCCTAAAAATTGTTCAATATCACCGCCAACAAGACGCACCAACTTGCCATCTGGCTTAAAGTGCACTGCAAAATTTCCATCTGTCCATTGCCCCTCTAGTTGTGTAGCAAAAGGGCCTGGTGGAACATCTAAATTAAGCTGTTTGTTTCCATGCGCAAGGTCGATGTATGGCTCACGCTCTCCTTTATAGAAAATGTCTTGGAAATTAAAAATCATTTCTTCATTTCTATACACGGCTACGCTTATTTCGGTTGTATTTGTAATAGAAATAGCTTCTGTAAAAGGAGTATCTTTGTTAGAAGCTTGTACGCCATCTAAGCGATAGTATATGCTATAGTTTTCTGTAACTTCTTTTCCATAAATTGTGAGGTTTTGTACTTGTATAGAAAGTTTTGTACTTTCCTTAAATAATTTATCTCCAATTACTGTCGCAGCCAAAAGCTGTGTTGCTTCTTCCTTTTGTAGTCTCAGTGTAACGCCACAAAGGCCCTTAAATAGTTTTCGAGTAAGGGACTGAATTTTTGTTAAATCTTGAGGGTCACCATTTTCGGTTCCAACTATATGTGCACCACCTTCAACAAAAAAATGAATGGTATTGTTTGCTTTTGGGAGCATTACGCCATGTTCGTCTGCAATATGACAATCCACTTGCACCGTGCTAATCCCATCAAAAACAGGATTTTTTGTATCGCTTGTTAAGCATATGTTTTTGCCCTCTCCGGCTGTATGTACTGATTTTTCTGCTACAATTGCATTACCTTGATACGCAATAGCTTTTAGAGAACCTTTTACATACGGTACATTCCATTGTAAATGTTTAGCTCCGTTTTTTTCTTGTGCACCTAAGCTTTTGCCATTTAAAAACAACTCTGCTTTTTCTGCGTTTGTGTATACCCATACAGGTACAATAGTTTTTTCGGTAAATGTATTATGACTCCAATGTGGTAATATATGAACCATTGGTTTTTCTTCTACTGGCACCCACATGCTTTGATACAGATAATAACTATCTTTTGGGAAGTTTGCACAATCTATAATGCCACTTTCACTTTTTCGCTGTGGCCATCCATGGCTTTCACCATAATAATCAATTCCGCTCCATCTAAACTCACCACATAGGTAGGGCAATCGTTCTGCAATACCCCAACTGTCTCGGCAACACGTGCGCACACCGCTATTATCATACGAAGAATAATAACCCGCACCATCTTCAACAAAGATTTCTTCATCTATTAAGTTTTCTATTTCAATTCGAGGTTGATTTTTATCTCTCCACCATGTTTGGGTACGATAAACACCCCTTGTTTGATAGGTGTGAGGGGCTTCTGTTGCTATCATCAATTGATTTGGCCTTTTTTCGTGGTCTCGTTCGTAAGCAAAGCAAGCACCACCGCCATCATTGTATCCTGCAACATCCAATAAAGCCCTGTTGTCGTCAGAGTTTTCGCCAACTCCTTGAACACCACAGGTAATTGCTCTTGAAGTATCATATTGGCGAACTAAATCTATAAGTTTTTTCGTTGTTGCCGTTGTCATGCCGGTTACTTCGTTACCAATACTCCACGAAAAAATACATGGATGATTACGGTCTCGTTTTACAACATCTTCAATATCTTTTTGATGCCATTGTTCAAAATATAAGTGATAGTCAAAATCGGCTTTTTTTGTTTCCCATCCATCAAAAATTTCGTTCATTACTAAAAAGCCCATACTATTACAAAGGTCATAAAATTCGGGAGAAAATGGATTGTGAGCAGTACGAATTGCATTGCATCCCATTTCTTTTAGCAAGCTTAAGCGTTTTTTTAACACGGTGAGCGGTACGGCGGAACCCACAACACCACCATCATGGTGCAAACATACACCTTTTAAGAGCGTGTGCTGTCCATTAAGAAAAAATCCTTCATTTGGTCTAAATTCCATAGTACAAATACCAAAATCGCTACTATAACGGTCAATTTCCGCTCCATCTTTGATTATTACCGTTTCGAGCACATAAAGATTTGGATTTGATACGCTCCATAAGCTCGGGTTTTCTAGCACAAAGGACGATTTTACGGTTTCTTTTGTTTTTATGCTAGCATCCTGTAATTGTTCTAAAACTTTCTCGCCTGCTTTGGTAAAAATTGTATGGCACAATTGCAATGTTTCTTCTTTTTTAGTTTCATTTTCTATTTCTATGTTATAAGAAATTGTAGCCTTTGAATCTTCTACCTGAGTAGAGATAGTGGTTCCCCATTGTGCAACATGGATTGGATTGATAGTTTCTAACCACACATTTCTATAAATACCACAACCATTATACCATCTACTTTGTGTTTGTTTCTCACAGTCTATACGTACTGCAAGAATATTAGCCCCTTCTACTAAGTATGAACTTATATCATAATAAAAACTAACATATCCATAGGGTCTGTTTCCAACTAGTTTGCCATTAATCCATAAAGTGCTATTCATAAACACGCCATCAAATTGAATAATAACTTTTTTTTGGAGCATTTCTTTAGATACTTGCAAACTTTTGCGATAAAACCCAACGCCAGTACCTAAAAAACCACCTCTTCTTCCACTCGTTTCATGTTTTTGAAAAGCGGTATCAATACTGTAGTCGTGGGGGAGTTGTACTCTTTGCCAACTACTATGATCAAATAGTAGTTCTTTTGCACTATCTAAATCACTTTTTATAAAATACCAATTGTCATTGATTAGCTTTCGTTCTCTCATACGTTATCCTTACATAATGGGGCTTTCGGTTTGTTAAAAAAGAGATTGCAATAAGGCTTATGCAATCTCTCTTATCTTTTTAAAATAGTTCTAGTTATTGAACCTTTATTTGATCATACCTTTCTTGATAAAAATCTACCAATGCTTTATATTGTAATGCATCACATTGATTTAAGTGTGTTTCCCATTTTTTATCATCAATGCCATTAATAATTGCGTCTGCAAAAAATGCCTCTATGTATACCTCAAGTTCACTTTCCAACAAACTGATTTCTTTGCTTTCCATTGTTGCAGGAAAGATAGGTATAGAAGCTGGGTAGTATTCTTCAAAGAACGCATCAGCATATAAATCTGTTAGTTTTTGCTTTTCTGCTGCACTTGAGGTTTCGCCATAAATGCGAGTATAGCCTGAAGCACCAGGAGTTGCAAAACCATTTTGAACACCTTCTGTTGGACGTAAAGTTGCTTCAGATTGACCTTCTGCTTCTAACTCTTCATCTCGGCTCCACCAAGTTTTTGTTTCATCGTCAGCTTCCCAAATATAACCACGTTCGCCTGCAAAGCCCATAATAGCATTTAAGCCTGTTTGAGCTTCATCCATCCATCTAAGTAAAACTTCTGGTGCTTCACAGGTATTAAATACAACCATACCGTGTTTTACTTGTTCTGTATCATTAAATGTCCATTTTCGGTCACCATTTGGTCCCGTAAGAGGTGGAACTACAGCATATTGGTCTTTGTTTAATACAAAGTTGTCAACACTCCACTCAATACTTGCTCCATACACAGCAGGTTGTGCCGCAATTTTTGCTTGTTTTACGTTTTCTTTCATAATAATAGAGTCTTGCTCTATAAGACCTTCTGAGTATAATCTATGAAAAAACTCTAATGCTTGTCGATAATTATCGTTAACTGGGTTAAAATCTAATTTTCCATCACGAACAGTGGTATGAACTGGATTTCGTGCACCCATAATTCCCCATGGACCCATCATGTCAAGAAGCGAAAAACCAAAAAAAGCATCGTTTGCAGCTAAAGGAATTTCATCTGCAATACCGTTACCGTTTGGATCGTTTTCTTTGAATGCTTTTAATGTTGTATATAGCTCTTCTGTTGTCGTTGGCATAGGAAGATTTAAGGCATCTAACCATTCTTGATTTATAAAAAGTGCCGCTCGCAATGATGCAAAATCTTTGCTTTCTAAAGAAGGGTAATAGTAATGCTTTCCATCAGGAATATACGTAGCTGCTTTTTCAGTAATAGGGTAGGTGTCATAAATGTTTTGTAAACTTGGTAAATACTCCATGTACTCATCTAGCGACACTACATAACCTGCTTCAATTGCATCAGCAATAGGACCAACTTGGCCACCTATAATTGCATCGGGTAAATCGCCTGTACTAATAGCAAGGTTTACTTTTTCGCCCCAGGCAGTTTGAGGAACTTCTTCCCAAATAATTTCCACATTTGTTTCTTCAGCCAATTTTTGGAAAATAGCTTTTTCCGCCGTTGGTTTTTTAGAAGTAGGTGTTTGAGCTACCATAATGCGGAATGTTATCTTTTCCTTTACAATTGGAAGCCCCGTAGGGTTAAAGTTTTCAGATATTGAAAGTGTTGCTCCCTCGTCTGTTGACTCTGCACTACTATCTTTTGCATTTCCGCCACAAGACATCATTACCATTGCTAATAACAGCACTGGCACTGCAATTAATTTTCTCTTAATTTTTTTCATAAAACTATCTCCTATATTTTAATATAAATAATTAGGAACCTCTAGCGTGTTTAGAGATTCCTCCTATATACGTATTTTTAACCCTTTACAGAACCAACCATCATCCCTTTTACAAAGAACTTTTGCACAAATGGATACAATGCCAATACAGGTAACGATGAAACTACAATCATTGCATATTTCATGCTTTCTGCTTGTTTAGTCATTTCTATAATCAATTCGGGGTCTGCATCAATTGCTAGGGTTTGACTTGCCAACAACATATCGCGCAAAATTAATTGTA
This sequence comes from uncultured Treponemataceae bacterium, assembly GCA_964622185.1. Lineage (GTDB taxonomy): Bacteria > Spirochaetota > Spirochaetia > Treponematales > Treponemataceae > CAYJFX01. Next base: position 16,187 of record CAZUPJ010000003.1, on the reverse strand, counting down.
ATGGATATAGTTCGCTTTTACTAATATAAATCAAAGCTTTAAAGAACTCATTCCATTGACCAACCGCATAGTACAATACCATAATGGCAATAATTGGTTTTGCATTTGGAATAACAATCTGAAAAAAGAAACGTAACATCCCACATCCATCAATTGAAGCTGCTTCTAAAAGTTCATCTGGTATTGTATTTCTAAAAAAAGTTCTACATACTATTAAGTTCCAAATACCTACTGCGCCAACAATAATCATTGCACCACGTGTATTTGTTAATCCTAAATCTCTTACTTGCAAGTATGTTGGAATGAGTCCACCACTAAAGTACATAGTAAACAAAAAATACCACGTAAAAAATCTACTAAACATAAGCTCTTTTCGTGAAAGAGCAAACGCAGCACATACCGTTACTGTAACACTAAGCAAGGTTCCTAAAACGGTATAAATAATGGTATTTAAATAACCCGTCATAATTCTTGAATCTTGCAATACAAATTCATAAGCACGTAAACTAAAGCCTTTTGGGTATAAAAATACTTCTCCTGCATTTACATAGTTTGGATCGCTTATTGATGCAATGAGTACAAAAAATAGTGGATAGGCGGTTAGGATAAAGGCACCCCCCAACATAATTAGTACTATGTTGTCAAATATCTTGTCTTGAAAACAAGAATGCTTATCATATAACATATTTCCTCCTATAAAAAGTTCGTAGTATTAAAATAAACTTGTTTTTGATAGTTTCCTACAAACTTTGTTTGCAACAATCAAAAGAATAATATTAATAACGGTGTTAAAAAGTCCAATTGCTGCAGAATAACTAAAGTTATTATGTAACAAACCAATTTTATAAACATACGTAGAAACTACTTCTGACTCTGTTATATTTGGACCATTTTGCATGAGTAACACCTTTTGTGTTCCCAAGTCCATTAATTGGCCAATTCTCATAATAAACATCGTAATAATCGTAGGTAACATGCCTGGAATGTCAATATTCCATACACGTTGCATCTTTGTTGCTCCGTCAATAATGGCAGCTTCATGAAGGTCGGGTGGAATAGTTGTCAATGTTCCAATATAGATAATTGAACTCCAACCAGCAGATTGCCATATACCTGACCAAACAAATAAATGTTTAAATGATTCTGGTTGCATTAAAAAAGGAATTTTTTCAAAACCTAACCATGAAATAATTGTATTGACAATACCTGTAGAAGAAGAGAAAAATAACTCAATCATACTAACCAATACAACCACAGAAATAAAATGTGGTGCATATGTTGCCATTTGCACTGTTTTGCTAAAACGCTTAGATACAGAATAGTTAAGCATTAAAGCTAAGATAATTGGAACAGGAAACATAATGAGCGAATAAACATTGACCGCTAACGTGTTTTTAATGAGCGTCCAAAATCTTGGTGAACTTACAAATGTAATAAAATGATCTAGACCAACCCATTCGCTCCCTGTAATACCATCTGCAATTTTAAAATCTCTAAATGCAATTTGCACACCATACATTGGCACATAATTAAAAAGAAAAAGTAATACCGCGGCCGGTAGCAATAATACGAATAAAGGCAAACTTTGTTGTAGCCTCCGTTTAAAAAACACCGAATTGAAATTCTCAATTTTTTTCAATGACATATCCCCCTAATTGAATAAAAGCTTATCGCTTTTAGTTGTGTTATAATAACCCGTCTTTTATATTCTGTATATATCCCATTTTTTGCTAAACATTCAAAATAATAGCATTATCATAAAAATAGCTTAAAAGTAGTTCAAATTTGAAGTATTTTTGAACAAATAACAATTGGAAGCCACAGCTATTTGCAAGTGTGCTTATAACTGTGATACCCATTGTTATGCTTTAGAACCAAAAGGTAAAGTTAAATGGAACCCCTACCATAACATTTGCATGTTTATTAGCAATGGACATTACTTCCACACCAGCTTCTAATGTAATATCTTTACCAAAGTTGTATGTAAGCCCTGCATAAACTCCAAAATCGTAAAAGGTTTCAGGAGCTGTTTCTGGAACTATTTCGCCAGGGTTGTTGTAATAGTGGCTTTTAAGTGATGCTATTGCAGCTATTCCACCTTTAAAAGGCATTCTAGCCTTTACTTCATTAGATAATGCCATATAGTGTTTTCCGTCACCCGCATCACCATAGATTGAAAAGTTGTTTTGTGTTGCAAGAATTAAATTTGCAAATGGAAGCTTAATTGGCATTTGTGCCCGTAAGTCAATACCATGATCTAAGCCATGTTTGTCACCAACTATTATATCTTTTACTTCCCATACACGTATTGTATAACCTGTAAGCACTTTTAAGTCTGCAGTTAAATTGGGTAATTCTAAAAAGGTTCCAATGGTTGTACGATAATTTACATCATTATCAAAATAAACTGCGGTAACATTAATTTTTGCAAAATCGAGTATATCTGTTCGTACACGCCCACCATACTTTATTTGTTCTTTGAAGTTTATCGCGTCTGCCATAATCTGAACAGTTGCAGGAATAGGTGAAAAAGCGTCTAAATAAAAGTCTACAACAAAGTTTTCTAATCTATTTCCCTCTGCAAGTGTTTTAAACACTCTGCTATCACCAGCCTCAACCGTGTTAAATTGTAAAACTCCAAGTTCGTATTCATCAATTAAACTTGTTAAATTCATTCCTTCGCGATTTTCAAAGTCACCAAATTGAATTTTTGCAATATCACCAAATTTTCCCCATGCACTAATATTTTCAAAGCTCAAATTTTCCATATTAGCATCAGTGGTTAAAACAGCCTTTGCCCCGAACTTTTCTTTTTCAAGGTTAAACTCTACTTTAAAATCGTCATAGTCGTTTGATGTAAAATAGTCTGCGTTCTCCGGTTCTGTTGTGTCCATTTTTACAATGTCTGTAGTAATTTCAACACGAACATCCACCTCTGCAAACGCAGATGCAAGTGCAAACACACTTATTGCACATATACTTATATATTTTTTCATACTTAAATCCTTTTATAAAATCTGTTAGAATGGTAGTACAGTAGCACTACCATTCTAATTATTGTTTATGCACTTACTTGGCGGTACGCACTACACGGAAACCGGTTACGTCGTTACCAGTTGTTGGAGTAGCAAACCTCAGTGTGAAGTCGCCTACTCCTCCGGCTGTTTTTGTTACCCCTTTTCTTACGACTTGGTCAGTATCTGATGATGCTGCACCTGTAGGGTCTATTCTAACACCATCAACAACATTACCACCTAATGGATAATTTTGACTGTCAAAAAAATCATTACACATTTCGCCTGCATTACCACTCATATCATATAAACCTAAAGCGTTAGGATTTTTAGTTCCAACATCTGCTAAGTTAGCAGCTTTTGGTGCATTCACTCCTACATTATCTGCAGTATTACTACCAGAGTATGCTAGAACATGAGTATCTCTGTGTTGTCCACCTTTGGCGGCATATTCCCACTCTACCTCTGTAGGCAGTCTATAACCAAATTCACCCCCTGAAGCAGGGTTTCGTGTTACATTCCCTCCATTAACCTCATAATACGGTGTGAGTCCTTCAGCAGTACTCAAATCATTACAAAATTTCATTGCTTGTAAGTATGTGAGACTCACTTGCGGTTTTCTTGTAGTGTTCGTCGAATCGGGGTCAGTTACTCTGTCATACTGACTTCTTGTTACCTCGTACACACCAATGTAATAATCTTTTGTCAATTTTACTTTACCTACACCGCTACCTTTCTTTTCTACAGTAAATTCAGTATCACCATCGTTTACTAATACCGTTTTTACAAGTCCTGTTTTTGTAAACATAATAGCTTTCTCTGCAACCTTGGTAGAATTTTTCTCTGCCCATGCTATTACTTTTATATTACCAGTCAATTTTGTATTTGTACCAACGGTAAAAGGATCATTATATGACTGCTCAGTACCAGAGTCTCCAATTTTATACTTAATTGTTGCTGTAGCGTCGTCACACTTTAAGGTTATTAATTCACTTCCTTGAAAATTTACTGCATCTGAAACTGGGGCAAGCGTTGTAATCATTTCATCAGCAACTGCAGGATTGAGCTTTATAGTGGTTAGATTAACAGTAAGTTCAACTTTTTTTGTAAATGTTCTTGAGACCACTTGTGTTGAGTTTCCACCCTTCACTGCAATTACCTTAACGGTAACAGGGCTAGAAGGCACTGGGTTTAGTTTATTCAACACAATACTTTCTGCACTTGCCGAACTAGTTGTAGGCTCTGAGTTATCAACTGTGTAGTGGTAGGTAGAACCAACTTCTGCATTAGCAAACGTAATAGTTGTACCAAAGTCAAAAGCATTTTCATCTGCACTATCAGGAATATTAATAGTAGGCAATCCTGGTAGTGTAAATTCAGCTGTTGCTACAACTGACTTATACTCTACACCATTTTTTTCTAGTATGGCAATCGCTTTTATTGTTTTTGCAGTACTACCATCAAGTGTAATCGATCCAGTATACAGAATAGAACTCTTAGTAGGCTCATTTCCATTGTCAGTATAATATATTTTTGCATCAGGTGTTGTACAAGCCAAGGTTACTGTAGTTTGGCCATTAAGAACGCCTCCATTAGGGGTTATTGTAGGTTTAGCTATGGTAATAGCTTCTTTAAATTCAACAGTCTTTACATCTGAACTCTCAAAACCTTCTTTTATTGCCCGTGCTTTTATAGTTGTTGTTTCAGTTATTTTAAATGGAGTAGTATACTTTGTTCCATTCGTTAGGGTAGGAGCCGTTGTTCCATCAGTAGTGTAATATATGTCTGCGTTATCACTACTTGTTAACGTTATAGTTAGCTCTCCTGTAAAAAAACCACCTGAGTTAATTTGGGGTTCTGTGGTTACAACAGGTTGCTTTAGCTTCGTTTCTTCACCTAAAATACATTTAAACTCTCGTATATCAGACTGAGGAAAACCGTCTTTTATTGCCCGTGTTCGTATTGTTGTTGTTTTAGTTATTTCAAATGGAGCAGCATACTTTGTTCCATCCGTTTTATTAGGAGCAGTTGTTCCATCAAGAGTATAGTATATGTCTGCCCCATCAGGACTTGTTAACTCTACAGTTAGTTTTCCTGTAAAAGTACCACCTGAGTTAATTTTTGGGTCTGTGGTTACAACAGGTTGCTTTAGTTTTTCTTGTTCTACGTTTGGATTAACAAACCTCATTGTAGCAACAGCCGTTTGCTTTCCATCTTTTACTGCCATAACCTTAACGAACGTAGGGCTAGCTGGCACTGGCGTTAGCTTATTTAAGATAAGGCTGTTATTTACTGCAACAGGCGAATTAATTGTAGGATCTTTGTTATCAACAGTATAGTGATAAGCTGACCCTTCTACTGCATTGGTGAATGTAATAGGTAGATCATAGTCAAAAGCTTCTGCATTAGACCCTGCAGGAATAGTAATAATAGGTGTTCCATGTAGAGCAAATGAGGCTTCTGCTATTGTTGACATATAGTCTTTTCCACCCTTTGTTAGTAATGCTATTGCTTTTATTGTTGTTGCAGCCTTACCATCAAGTATAATCGCCCCAGTATACAGACTAGAATCCTTAGTAGGGACCTTTCCATCGTACGTATAATATATTTTTGCACCTTCTGTTAAACAACTCAACGTTACATGAGTTTCGCCATTAAGCACTCCACCATTAGGACTAATAATAGGAGTCGCTACGCCCGCCCTTGTAAATGCCATTTCGGTAATAGCAGAATTAGTATAATTTTGCTTTCCTGTAAATATTTTAAGTGTAAAAGAGTCGGCAACTGCTTTATGCCCAGCTTTTGTGTTTACCTCATTTAAGCTTTCCACAGTTGCCTTTGCTGCCGCACCTGCAAAAATTTTAGCACTATTCTCTGTAGGGGTTGTACCATCCATTGTAAAATGGAAGTAGCCTTCTGTAGCACTTTCAATAGAAAATTCCGCACTATAATCCATCCAGTCGGCACTTTGCCCTGTTGGAAGGGTAATTGTAGGAGCCTCTGCTATTGGCAAAGGCCTTGTAGCAATAAGTGGGCACCCCACAGTCAACGCTACAATTGCTACAGTCATTATAGCTGTAAACAATAATTTCATTTTTTTCATTTGCTTCCTCTCTTTTTTACTATTTTTATTGCCATTGCTCATTTTTTTATATAAACACGAGCAAAAAAATGCCTATACATTATTCTTAAAAAAACTTATTTAGATAGTTTTAAGAATCCTAGCGAATATGCAGGAAGATAATAGCTATAATAGCCATTGTTATATGTTACATACCCTGCACCCATGGTTTCTTTTTTACCAGTAGCTCTATCTGTAGCACTTGTGGGTTTTAGTATTTCAAGTTCAACCTTAGCGTATTCAGGTGCTTTAAAACTAACCAGTATTTCTTTTTCTAATTTAGAATGCGTATATGATAAAAGCGTATTTTTATCGCTACTTTCTGCCACTAATGAATATACCCCATCCATAGTAGAAGTTGACGTATACTTATTTTGTCCTTCTGCTTCTGATAACATTTCAAACATCTCTACCGATGGAGAAAGTTCATAATTCTGTTCTGGATCCATTAAATACCGATTTGCATTGTAATCTGTATCATTTGGATCATTCTTGGGCCAAAAAATTGGCCACATAGTAGCAGCTTCAAGACCGCCGTTCATAAATTGCATAAGCATTTCTGTTTGCATTATGGTGCTTTCATACTTTGTAGGGGCAGCTAGAGCACTTGCACTTCCACCTACATTCCACTCAAAGCTCGCAAGTTTAATATTGTTATAGCCAAGATTTTTGCATTTTTCATAAAAATACGCTATTTCTTCAACATACGAGGTTTCATGGTTATACCATTTCGATTTTACACTCATCGGTATTTGATTTTTCCATGTTTCAAATGTAGCCTGCGTATTGTCCCAATAAAAATGTATTTCTACAATATCAATATTATTCCCTGAATCACGTAAAATATTCCATAAGGAGTTATTCCGTATTTTTTCCCAGTTAATAACAATTTTTGCATTTGGGTTTACTTCTTTAATAGCAGGGGCATATAAATTTATTTGCTCTGCATACTCAGCAGCTGTCATCTTCCTGTTAGCACCGTCATGATAGGGCTCGTTATCTAAATAATAGTAATTTACATTGTACCCCTTTGTTTTACAGTATTGAACAAGAGCTTTAGCTTCTTCTATGCCGTCTTGTACTCGGTTGTACTTTAGCCCAGAGCCTTGGTTAATGCCAACTAAAGGAGTAGCACCAACTTCTTTACAAATAGCAATATACTCGTCAAGGTCTGTATACAAACTTTCATCCCTATCACCCTTTTGTGAATCATCTGCATCATAATCAGGATTCCAATTATCTTGCCAACCTTGACCATTTAAATTATTCCAGTGGAAGCGATTCGTAGGGGCACCGCCTGGCCAGCGTAAAAAGTGCGTTCCCATGTCTTTTAAGGCATCTTTAACTTCGGTGTCTTTCCAGAAGGCATCAGAATAATGTGAATAAATGGTATTAAAGCCAATAAGTTTATCGCTTACTTGTGTTGGATTTTCATTTTTAAAACTAATATGGGCGGTATCAGTTGAAATACTTACAATGTGTACACCTATAGTTTTATTGCCATTCATGGTAAGGCTTAAAGGATTCGTAGTGCTATTGTCAGAACCTGTCCACGCATTAAATTTAAAGTCCTTATCGGGCTTTGCAGTAAGCGTTAGCATTGTACCTTCAGGTACACTATATGGGGTAGAAAGAACCTTTTCTCCGTTTTTTACTTCAATGCTTCCAAAGCTTGGGGCGTCAACGGTTAATGTGTATAAGTGTTGACCAAAGCTCGCGCCAATAGTTTTACTGCCATTCATGGTAAGGCTTAAAGGATTCGTAGTGCTATTGTCAGAACCTGTCCACGTACTAAAGGTATAACCACTGTCAGGCTTTGCGGTAAGTGTTAATACAGTTCCAGAAGGTACTATGTAAGGAGGTGCAATAACCTCTGTTCCTTTTTTTACTTCAATATTTCCATTGCTTGTTGCATCTATACTTAACGTGTATATATAAGTACCACCGCCATCTTTTACAAAACTCGCACCAATAGTTTTATTGCTTGTCATGGTAATAGTTAAGGGATTAGTAGTGCTAGTATCAGAGCCTGTCCACGCATTAAAGGTATAGCCACTACTAGGCTCTGCAGTAAGTGTTAGCGTAGTACCTGCAGGCACTGTGTATGGAGCTACTAGGACATTTGTTCCGTTCATAACTTTTATATTTCCATTGGCTAGTGCCCCAACGGTTAACGTGTAGGAAATACTACTGTCAGTGCTTTCGTTTGGGCATCCCACAAAGATTATGAGTACAAAAAATACCATAGCTTGCAGTAATAATTTCATTTATTTAATTGCATCCTCTTTTGATGATTTTTCACTTTTTTAATACGATTTATTAAACCATATAAAAAAAATCCCTACAAGCAAAAAGCTTGTAGGTTGCTTATTGAGCAGCACTAAAAACATCCGTTTTTAGTGCTACCTTATTTTTGACTAATTTGATAGTTTCAAAAATCCCAATGAATATGCAGGTAGATAATAACTATATGCACCATTTTCATATACAGGAGCTTTCATGGTTTCTTTTGTGCCCATAACCCTGTTGCCTGAACTAGTTGGTTTTAGTATTTCAAGCTCCACATTAGCATACTTAGGAGCCTTAATAGTTATTCTTCTTCCTCTGTCTAATTTACAATGAGTATATGATAATAGCGTATTTTTATCGTCACTTTCTGCTACTAATGGATATACGCCCAGTGTATCAGAAGTTGATATCAATCTGTTTTTTCCCTCTGCTTCAGATAGCATAACAAACATGTCCACAGATGGTGAAAGCTCATAATTCTTCGTAGGGTTCATTATATAACGGTTTGCGTTATAAGATTTATCTGAAGGATTTTTTGGCCAAAATAGGGGCCACATTGTAGCTGCTTCAAGCCCACCATTCATAAATTGCATAAGCATTTCGGCTTGCATTATGGTATTTTCATATCTTGTAGGATACTCTGCAAGGGTTGCACTTTTACCCACATTCCACTCAAAACTCGCAAGCTTAATATGGTCAAAGCCTAGTTCTTTACATTTTGCATAAAATAGTTCTATTTCTTCAACATAAGAAAGTCCTTCTGTATACCATCTCGATGATGAGTTCATAGGTATTTGGTTTTTCCAGTTATCAAATGTAACCATACCATTGTCCCAGTAAAAGTGTGTTTCTACAATATCAATATTGTTACCAGCAGCTTTTACAATATTCCACATAGCTTCTCGTTGTATTCTTTCCCAGTTAATTACTATTTTTGCATTTGGGTTTACTTCTTTAATTGCAGGAGCGTATAAATTTATTTGTTCTGCATATTCTTCCCATGTCATTTTATAGTTAGCACCATTGTGATATGGTTCGTTATCTAAGTAGTAGTAATTGACATCATAATCATTATCTAGGCAATATTGTACAAGAGCTTTAGCTTCTGCTATGCCGTCATCTACTCGGTTCCACTTTAGTCCAGAACCTTGATTAATACCAACTAAAGGAGTAGCCCCAACTTCTTTACATATAGCAATGTATTCATCTAAATCTGTATACCCACTTTCAGGTAAATCCAATTTAGCTGCATCATACGCAGGATCCCAGTTATCTCTCCACCCTTGTCCATTTAAATCATTCCAGTGGTAGCGATTAGTAGGTGCACCACCTGGCCAGCGAAGAAAGTGTGTTCCCATTTCTTCTAAAGCATCTTTTGCTTCTGTTTCTGCCCAAAAAGCATCAGAATGGTTAGAATAAATGGTGTTAAAGCCAATAAGCTTTTCGCTTATTGGTGACGGATTTTCGTTTGTAAAACTAATGTTTACAGTGTTTTCATTGCCTACACAAAAGGCTCCAAGTGCAATAAGCGTCATAGACGTTACCACTAATTTGAATCTTTTCATTTTGTTCTCCTATAATACCCCGCGGTAGCGGCGCGTCATGGACTTATTTTTCTTTCTTGCTTTACCCCTTAGAGCAGCGAGCTATGACGCGACTTAAAAGCACCTTCTCTTTTAGTGGTCTCATAATAACTCTCCTTTTTTGTTCTGTAAATATCCCATTTTTAGTTATTTATTCAAATAAATAGCATTATTAAGAAAACTACTTAAAAATAGTGCAAATTTGAAGCGAATTTGAACAAATAACAATTGAAAGAGCTTTACTTTTCGGGTATATTTATAAAAACAGCATAGAACAGTTGCCGTTAATACGCTAATGAGGAGAAAACAGAGTGAAAATACGTAGTTTTAAAGTGCTTTTTAAATTTATTTTTTCCTTTTTTGTTATTATGATAGTTCCTTTTTCGTTTTTTTCGTATATTCTCTATCACCAAGTACGTTTAACTGAAACAGAAAAAATCATAGCAGATGCCTCATATCGTTTAAATGGAGTTGCGTTTAGTATAGAAGATGCATTATCTCAAATGCAATCACTAAAAAGTTCTATGAATAATGAAGTGTTTTTACATGATTTTTTTATTCAAAATAATGGCGGAGCACATGTATATATTTATAAATATTTACAACGATTAGCAGCAGAAAACTCGCTATTTTTAGATTTAGATTTTTATAATGTTACTACTGAAACCTATTATAATGCTACCTATGTTGCTAGAGGCGATACATATTTTGAAACTAATGGAATTTCAAAAGAGGGACAAGATAATTTTGAAAAGGCTTTCAAATCTTCTGGTGCAACTTCTTTTTCCTTGGAAAAAAACATAGGTGAAGAAAAACAACTGTATTTTACCCATATCATTCCGTTTGAAAGCAATGTATCATCTAAAACTAGCCCGTTTCTATCCTATATTATACTAAAGTTATCTCCAAAACAAATGCATACTTTTTCTTCAACATTTGTAAAAGATGATATCTATAAAATTGTTTTAAAATCTGACGAGCATTTTCTTTACACTAATGACATTTCTATTGTAACAGATAGTAATTGGATTACACACATAACAAAAGAAGAACACTATTTCCAAACTATTCAAAATATACAATATCTTCAAATTGAATCTAACAACACCGATTCTATTCAAGCCATTGGACTTGTTCCCGCTTCCCTTATAGACGATGAAATTGAAAGTGTTTTAAAACTTTACTTTTCAATCTTGACGGTAGCACTTATTCTTGGTAGTGGACTTATTGTTGTGTTTGTTTATTATAATTATACGCCTATATTAAAGTTAGAAAAAGAACTACAAAGTATTCCTCTGCAAAGTGATGCAACGGGGAATTTTTTTGGGCACCTTGCAAAATCTATTCAGCAAAATCAAATGGAAAAAGACAGTATAAACTCTCAAAGTCTTTTTGAAAAGCGGCAAATTGCCCTTATTAAACTCTGTAGTATTGGTTTTTACAAAAATGACATCGATGCCATTAAAGAAACATGTTTGCTAATTGGTCTAAATCTGTATTTTGATGCCTTTACGGTATATATTATTGAATTATCAGAACCAATTACAAACTCAAACCAAATAAGCCAAATGTTTAATGCACCAACACACGATAAATATCATTTGTATGCCGAATATTCTATAAACTCACTTAGAATTTTAGTACTTGCGTGCCATAATGGAAATGAACATCTTAAAAATATTACCAAAGAAATTAAAGAAAAAACAGCTATTCTATCACCACTTTGTATTGGAGTTAGCACAACAAAAGATCAATTACATAACGTGCATAAAGCCTACTCAGAAGCCATGTATGCTATTGGTGAAAAAGATTTACTAGCGACAGCAGCTACTTTTAGACAAAATACCTGTCCGGTTTTCTATTTCAATAAAGAGAGTGATATTTTATCTCGAGTACTTTTAATTCATAAAGAATGTGATATTATGCAAGAAGAGCTGTTTGCAAAAAATCCTGAAAAGGCATTGCTTTCATATCATGCAATTGAGCTAACAATACAAAGAACTCAAAACGATAATTTATCTGACATGACTTGTTTTAATGTCTTGAACAGATGCTTGTCTGTGGCATCATCTCTTAAACTATCAGAAACAGAACATCTATGGGCAACCTTAGAGCATAGTATTTTAGCAGATGTTACATCGGCAGAATTAATCCGAATGACGGCTGCTATTGTAGAAAATATTTGTGAACAAATTCCGATGCACTCTACATCAGATGATAAAGAACGAAAACTAGATATTAAACAAATTAAAGATTACATAGAAAGAAACTATCAAGATATTAATTTTTCTCTTAAAGGCTTGGTAAGTGATTTTGACACATCTTTGTCAAATATGAGCCACTATTTTAAAAGCAAAACCGGCATTACCTTATCAGAATATGTTAATCAGTTAAAAATCGAAACAGTAAAAAAAATGCTCATTTCCACTGATTATCCTATATCTACCATTGCCGAACATGTTGGCTATCAGCACACCTCTAATTTTATTAAAAAATTTAAGGTTATTGAAGGTATGACTCCTAACGAATATCGGAAAAAGTTTGGTACGTTTAAGTCCACATAGTAACCCAGTAAGTCTCTTAAAACAAGTATGTAGGGGAATGTGTTTTTTGAAACTAATTTTGAAAAACTGTGTAATAGGCGTATTAATAGCATAAAAGAGGAAAACACTCTATGATATGTCAACTTTTATAGACATGTTAAGAAAATTTCTTCTATTTTTTGCTATTCCACTACAAAAAGTTCTTTTTCTCCAATACCCGTTACCGCAAACCATTGTTTTTCACCATCTACAAAATAGGTGTTAAATGCATTTTTAACGGCTTCTGCATCGGTTGAGCGGACATTTTCTGTAAAGTCAATATGTGCCTGAGCATCATCAAACAGTAAGAGAGACGTTAGCATTTTTCCAGCCGTTGCGGCATTTGTTTGCGATGAATAAAACTGGGAGTTTATAAGCGTATTTTTGTAACCTTCAAGCCTATTTTCAATTGTGTCAAATAGAAATTCACCGTTTTCATCTTTTCCTGAAATAAGCTTGTTCTGTACCAATAGGCTTTCTGCTTCTTGTATGTACGTAGCAATATTTTCTAAGTCTGAAACTTTATATGCTCTAACACTGCCATAAGGGGCCTTTGAGTATACGTACGATGCCCCAATTGAGTAAGTTGAGCCGTAATGTTCTCGTACCAAATTAAAAAGCATTTCACTGTATATGTCTGCTGCAAGCCTAAATGCAATTTCATCTATGCTTCCTGGAATTGGGGCAGGCACGGTATAGCCTGCGTAACCTGAGCCTTGAGCACTTTCAATTTCTTTTACTATTTTATTCCCACCTACGCTTGCAGGGGGAATATCAGGAAGTGCAATGTCTTTTTTTTCAAGTTTTCCGATGGTTTCATTAAGTGTCTTCAGTATATCATTTGCTTCAAAACTTCCAACAGCAACAATTGAAATTCTATTTGCATTATGTACCTCGCTAAGATGATTTCTCATGGACTCAATGGTAATATTTTCTACAGAGTCAATTGTTGCTTGAGAAGACGCACTATACGGATGATTTTTGTATCTCTCTTTTGTAATAGTTTCTGACAATAGTGTATTTGGGTCTTCTGACCTATACTGAATAGATTGTGCTAAAGATGTCATAAGGGTTGTGTACTCTTGTTCGTTGAAGGATGGATTTAAAAATCCATCTATTAGAATAGGCAAAAGCTCGTAAAAATAATAATCGATGCTTACGAGACCAATGGTGCTTCCAAGCTGATTAGCACTTGCATACATGCTCCCTAGTGTTTCGTATGATGCTTGTTTAATATCATCATATGTATAGTTTTTGCTTCCCATGGTCATCATATTAAAAAGAGCACTTTCAATGCCTGAAGTTTCTTCAGTGAGTAGGGCGTTGCCGCCTTTTACACTTATTTGAAGCGACACTATTTGGCTTGAATCTGTTTTACTTACAATAAGTGGTATGCCATTTTCAAGCACATAATATTCAAAATTACTATTTGTATTTTTAGGCATTGTTGTACAAGCTGTAAATACCAACAGTGTAACAACTAATATTGCTATTCGTTTCATATTTTAATCCTTATTTATAATTTTTGTATCAACCTCAACAGGCTACATAAAAAGTAAAAACCTTTTTCAATAAACTCACTTCCACCAAAAGGCATTTTCTTCGGTTATTGTCATAAATCCTGCATTGTCAAAATCTTCTTTTTGTGCTTCATATACTTGTGGGTTTATTGAAACTGTTATAAACGAGTTTTTATCTAATACATATGTTTCAAAAAGGGTCGATACATCTTTAGCTGTTACCTTTTCTAAGTTTTCTAAATAGTCAAAATAATATTTAGAATCTGCGGCTGTCCAAAAAAAACGCAAAGTGCTTAATAAACCTTGTGGAGTTTCCCTTTCATAAATTTGAGAATCTTTTAATCGCTGTATGGCACTTTTGTATTCTTTTTCTGAAAAATAATTTGTATTGGTAACAATATTTGTTGCAATATTATTTTGAATAATGTCTGTAAACAGCAGTGTTCTATCTACAATGTTTGCAGTTGGAGAAAGCATTGCTGCACTAAAGCTAATAAAGCTTCCGTGGCGACTTGTGCCAAAACTTGTTCCAAAATAATCAGAAGAAGGAATACCAAGCTCATTATTTTCTGTTATTGTTTTTACAAATGTTGATTCCGGATTTGATGCCGTTGTTAAATATACGTCTGCTACATATGTTGATTCTTTATCGAGTTCAGCATCAGGTCCTCTGTAAAAAACACTAACTTGAGCGAGGGTAGGCGACACTTGCGGGTTGGCGTGCACAAAATATGCTTGGTTTTCAAAAGGCTCATTGTCTACGAGGTAATCTTTGTTTTCCCACGGGTCGAGAGCTTTTTCCCAGTTACCATAGATTTCATCAACCATTTTTAACACTTCTGTATGTTCAACATCGCCACCAACAAAAAGTGCTGTATTGTTTGGAATGTAATAGGTTTCTTTCATGTTTACTAATTCTGCTAGGGTAGAGTTTTGCACCCGCTCTATTGTTCCTCCAGGATCAAATTGCCACGGAGTTTCAGGAAAAGCATTTTTATACAGTGCATTGTAAAAAATTCTTGACGGCTCAGAGTAGCCGCCTTCCAGTTCTGCGACCACTACTTTTTTTTCATTTTCAAATTCTTTTTCATCTAAAAGTGGTTCTCGGACGGCATAAGACCAAAACTCTAAGCCTTCATAGGTTAAGTCTGATGGAACGGTAAAAAAATAGTTTACATATTCATTTCCGGTAGACCCATTCCATGATGGTACTCCCATATCATTTATTGCTTTTTGAACAGCGGCCGCAGTAGGGTACTTTGAGTTTCCCTTAAAAATCATATGCTCATACAGATGAAAAAGTCCAACAGTTTCTTCTGTTTGAGATATTCCACCCCCTTTTACTGCTAGTTCAATATACGCAAGTGGTACATTTGAGTTTTCGGCAATAAACAGTTCAAGACCGTTTTCAAGCGTGTAATGATACACATCGTTTACCGACGTTTCCTGAGTTACAATTGGTAGTACAAATAATACCAATGATAAAAGTAGCAATGTAATTTTCTTCATATAAAAATCCTTGTTAGACTGTACTTGATACTAAACACTCTTTAGATTATAATACAACGAAATTGACAAAAAGTAAACAAAGGCTCCATTTTTTGTTTACTTTTATAATAAGGATATACCATGTTAGCAGTATTTGTAAACTGTGCCACAGTTCTTGTCGGTTCAATACTAGGCATTATTTTTGCAAAAAAAATTACAAGCTCATTTAATGCAGCCGTTACTGTTGCTGCAGGAATTGTATGTTCTGTTTTAGGTATAGAAATGGCACTTGAGTATCAAAACATCATTTACTTAACCTTAGCCGCAATTATTGGAGGATTACTGGGAACGTTGTGGGATATAGACGGAAAAATTTTACACATTGGCGAGTTTTTAGAAAAACTGCTTGCAAAATTTTCCAAGAAAGAACAAACAATTACAGAAGAAAAAACATCCACCTTTGCCCATGCCTTTTTAAACGCCTCTGTTTTATTTTGTGTAGGGGCTATGAGTATATTGGGTTCATTTAAAGCCGGCATTGAAGGCGACTATACAATCATTTTACAAAATCAGTTTTAGATGGATTTATG
>CAZUPJ010000002.1:0-27661 GCA_964622185.1 uncultured Treponemataceae bacterium | reverse complement strand
ACTCGAAAAAGAATTGGTTAAAAAACCAGGATTAAAAGATATCTTAGCGATATAATTTTATGGGCGCCCCCGTGCAAGCACGGGTCGGGCTCTTGCTTGTATCTTTTGCCTTTGTTTCGGACACGGCAAGCCGTGTCCCTACGTGCGCAAAAGGATACCGCAACGATCCCTGGCGTTTGCGCAACGGGCAACATGCGTTGCCCCAATTGGCAAACAAACGGCGTCAACACATAGGTTGACGCAAACGTTTCACCGTAGGGGTTTATTGCAATAAACCCCTACCATGAGCACAGATATAAGGCATAATCAGAATGACAGACTCTTCTAACATTCATCTCTACGGAATAGGCCATGCAATGGTTGACTACTACGCTATTCTCCCAAAAAATGAAGAACTTCCACTTCCTCTAGAACAAGGCAAGGCCACTCACCTCGATGGCTCTGATATGACAAGCCTTTTAGAAACTCTTAAAAATATAACAAAAAATACAACCTTTGTAAAAACTGCTGGGGGAACTTGTGCAAATATTTTAAGAAAGTGTAGTTCTAATGGATTTACCGCAACCTTCTCAGGAACGGTTGGAAGCATTGATTTAAGGCGTGATAAGGATTCAGTTTTTTTCCAAGAAGAATGTGCAAAGGCAAAGCTTAATGCGCACCTTTCAATAGTTGAGGGAAACACTGGTAGGTGCATTGCAGCCTACGCCCACTCATCCCCACTAAAGGCAATTGCAGCTAGCCCAAGCGTTGCACGCTCAATTACAAAAGAGCAAGTTTTAGAAAGCGAAATTGAAAAGTCAACCTGCGTTGTGCTAGAAGGTATGATTTTTTTTAACGTTGATGTTATAACACATATTTTAAACCTTTGTAAAAAGCACAACAAAACAATTGCAATAGATGTTGCATCCACTTTTTGTGCACCTAAAGCAATACTAGAACTTTCCAATTTTCTAAAAGATGGCACAATAGATGCAAAAAATATTTTACTATTTGCTAACGAGTTTGAATATGATGCAATACAAAATGATTCAAAAGATGAACTAAGCTATTTGTTAGAAAACGGGGCAATTATAAGCCAAAAACTTGGGCCCCAAGGCGCAATACTCCACACAAAAGATAGTACAATCGAAGAAACAACTGAAGCGGTAAATGCTCTTGATGACACAGGGGCAGGCGACGCCTTCGCAGCTGGCTTTTTAATGTACTACCTTACTCATAATAAAGACGAAGACAACTTTTTACAAAACTGCCTAAAGAGCGGAAACACTGTTGCCAAAACCGTGTTAGATGACTTTGGGCTTAGGTAATTACTAAGTAAGCAATTACCCTCTCGGTGCTTTTGCTGGGTCTAATGGACTATTATTTTTATATACCATAAAGTTCATACGATCTTTACCAGATAACGAATCGTGTCCAATGTTTCCAAGAATGGTTCCGTACGCAACATAATCACCCTTGTTTACAGAAAGGGTACTTAACCCAGTATACACATAAATATGTTCTGTAGTATCTTGCACAAAAACAACTTGCCCAAAACCGCGGTACATACCACTAAAAAGAACGGTTCCTGAACGAATGGCTTTTACTTCTTCATCTTCAGAGCCAGTAAGTGCAACACCTGATATTTTTCCTGTTACATAATCAACTTCTCTCGCTTTAACAGGCCACACTAAACCGGTATCTCCTATTCTACTGCTAACTTCTCTAGGATCTTCAGTAGAAAGTGGAAGTGTAGGTTCCACAGGCGTTGTTATAGCAAGGGTTGAGATAGCAGGTACTTTTAAAATTTGTCCAATTTTTAGCACAGTTGTTTGTGATAAACCGTTCATGCTTCTAAGTTCATCGACCGTTATTTCATTTTTTCGTGAAATACTATAAAGAGTGTCACCAGCTACAACCTTGTAATCATCAAAATTAGTTGAATTGCTCGTGCGTGCGTTTGTTACAGCACTTTGTCCTGGAATTATAAGTTTTTGCCCAATAGAAATAGCATTGCTTGCTCCCATCCCATTTGCAGCTTGTATTTCTTGCACAGTTACACCATATTTTCTACCCAAAGAATACAAGGTATCTGATTTTTCAACGGTATGTGTAACAGTTTGAGAAAATGCAAAACTGTAAAGTGCAATAACTATAGTTAAAAATAATATTTTTTTCATACCTTTAGAATATCGGAAGAATAAGGTCTATTATTTACTCAAAATCTCCAAAAAAAGCACTAACATTAACACCATTAATATACTCACCTTCTGGATATATTTTCAAAATATTTTTTCTTCCAGAGGTTAATTGTGTAGAAGTAATTCCATGCTGAATGGAGCTATCTGCCTCTACAAAGGCAGCAATATGATCGGCACAACGTACAAGTTTTCCGTCTACAGGAGAATAGTTATCTGTATTGTATTTTTCACATAAATCGTCAAATGATATATCAGGTAGTGTCATTTTTCCGGTTGGTGAATCAAAAAGTATTCTGTTTTCAAATTCATCATCGGTAAAAAACACAAGCTCATCTGCATAGAAGTCTTCCATAAGAGGGATGAGTTCTTCTGTTATCATTTGTGCTTCTATTTGTTTCACAATTGACGATAAGCCATCGGTAGCTTGTTTTACGGGCGAAATAATATCTCGAGTAACCGCTTCGGGTAAATCATGAAACAGTGCTGAAAAATAGTTATTATACACACGCTTTGAACAAAAAGTAAAAGAAGTTCCTTTTTTATCTGCAAAATGTTTTGCAGACTGCCTGCTAAGTAATAGCGATAAAATTGCAACAAAAAAAGAATGTCCAAGTACGGTTGTTTTTGGAACCCTCGGTGTTTGGTTCCACCTTACTTGAAAACGTAATTGTTCTATAACCATTAAAAACTCATACGGACGTTGCTTCATCATTAGTAGCTGCAAGCCTTTTAAGTCAAGGTATGGTTGAATGTCTGCATAAATATCGCGTTTAATATTCTTTAACCGAAAATCTTCGTTTACTACTGCAAGCATTTCAAACTCTCTCAATGCCGAATATTTATGAGAAGCTTTTAATATTCTTTCGGTAAGCGTTATAATTCTATTTTTGTCATTTTGCTCAAGCGTATATTGCGTAAACCGTTCAAAAAGCTCAACGTCTTCTTTCATCAAATCTTTATACTGAAACAAAATCCATTCATTTAAACGCTCATATTCTTGGGGATATTCGTTTTTTATACGACGTTGCAAGGGAGATTTTATATCACAGAGAGCAATTTTTCTTAGAATATCAAAAAGGGATGCATACATAAGCCAATCCCAATCAATATAATTGCCCTCTTGCTCTTCAAATTTTGCAATCATATAGGCTATAACCATTTTTTCGCTTGATTTATCCATTTCAATTAAATCGAAAGGGCGAACTAAATCTGTCCAACGTTCTATGGAAAAACCTTCAAAAAGTTTTAATACAAAATCTTTTCCTATCATATTAACTAGATCCTTGCACGTATGGTTTTCCGGCTACTCTCGGAGCATGGTTTTTACCACTAAAAACAACAAGTGCTAACAATGTTATTGCGTATGGCAAAAGACTAAAAAACTCAGATGGGAACAAGTCTCGAAGAGCTGGAATATTTACAACATAAATTGCAAATGCAACTGCAGAACCAAACAACAATGAAGAACCTGTAATTCCTAACGGGCGCCATCTACCAAACGATACGGCTGCAATAGCAATAAAACCGGCACCATTTATGGTATTTGCAGTATACTGAATTGTTTGAGTAAGCACTAAGCAACCCCCTGCGAGACCAGCTAAAACACCCGAAATTAGAACGGCAATGTATCGCATTTTTCGAACATTTACACCCGCAGATTCAACCGCATGTGGATGCTCACCACAAGCACGAAGTCTAAGCCCAAACGGTATTTTGTACAAGAAAAACCACGCTGCAACAATAACAACAAGTGCAATTATCGCAGTAGGATAAATGCCAAAAGCTCCAGGAAGCATACCTAGTTTATACTGGCGAGTTCTGTCTGCGTTAAATAAAATTTGAGAAAAGAAAATAGTTAAACCTGTAGAAAGTAAGTTAATACCAGTTCCTGAAATTGTTTGATCCGCATTTAACGAAACTGCAGCATACGCATGAATTAATGAAAAGAGACCGCCTGTAATTGCCCCAAAAAAAAGGGCAACCCAAACAGAACCGGTAAAACCAGATTCAAGTAGAACATGAGCTGCAGCCGCTGTAAAGGCTCCCATTCCCATAAGTCCTTCAAGTGCTATATTTACAACACCAGACTTTTCACAAATCATACCACCTGCAGCAGCAATTAAAATAGGCGACACAATCATCAAAACTGATGGAATCATCCCTAATAGTACGTCCATTATGCATCTCCTTCAGTTTCTACAACTTCGCGATTGTCACTTGATAAACTACGTTCAAGCTCTTTTTTTTGTTGATAGGCAAGATACATTTTTAATCCTGCACGTAAGGCAATAAATACGACAATTAAACCTTGTATAATAAGTGTTATTTCTTTTGGGATGCCATTTTCTTGCATAATTCCTTGTGCTCGGGCTAGCATTCCGAACAAAAGACCTGCTACAAGCGTTCCTCCAGCAGTTAAATTACCAACAAGGGCTACTGCAATACCGGCAAACCCATATCCTTCCAAAACAGTAGGAATACGCCCGTAATCAAAAGAGCCAAGGGCAACAGAAGCTCCTGCGAGTCCTGCAAACGCACCTGAAATTGCCATTGCAAGCACAATGCTTTTTATAACAGGAATACCAGAACACAGGGCGGCATCTTTATTATAACCTGTAGCACGTAATCCAAATCCAAGATTTGTTTTTTCCATAAAAAACCAGTACGCAACTACCGCAAGAACAACAAAGAAAATACTTAAATTCATCTTGGATGTATTAGTTAGAGCATCTAAAAAATCCAAACGTATGGAGGCTGTTTCGGGAAAGGTAGGCGTTTGATAGGTGTTAGATCCTGGTATTCGAAGAAGTATTATTCGTGCAAGATATAACGAAATATAATTCAACATGATTGTTGCAACGACTTCAGATACTTCAAACTTTGCTTTAAGAAACCCTACAATGCCACCCCAAAATGCACCTGCAAGAACGGCAAGTACTACCGCAAGAATCCAGTGAATACCCAACACTTGTGGACCATAAATCCCAATAACCGTTGCGGTGGTAAGACCTGCCAAATACTGACCTTCACCACCAATATTAAAAAGTCCTGCCCGTGCGGCAAATCCCATGGTTAAACCACAAAGAATATATGGAACGGAAATATTTATCCATTCACCAACATAGCGAATTTCCCAACGCATTTCACCACGGTTATTCCAAAAAATACCAGTAATAACTTGTAAGAAGGATTCATACATTCCAGCAGGGTTTCGGCCGACCAATAAAACCAAAAGAGATCCTACAAAGAAGCCTAAAACAACAACTAATACTGATACCGCAGAATCTGAATGTAATAAAAAATTTATAAAGGCATGCCGGTTATAATCAACCATTTTTATTGTTTTTTGCTTCATGCTTTTACCTCACTCTCTTGTTTTTTAGACCCTGCCATCATTGCCCCAATTTCTCGCTCGGTTACTTCACCTGCATTTGAAAGCCCCACAATAGAGCCTTTTGAGATGGTTGCAATTCTATCGCATAAGTTCATTATTTCATCAAGCTCAAAAGAAATAAGTAAGACTGCAGCCCCCTGATCTCTTATTTCAATAAGGCGTTTTCTAATATACGATATAGCACCAACATCTAAACCGCGAGTTGGCTGTGCAACAATAAATACTTCAGGAGCAAGTTCAACTTCTCGTGCAATAATAAGTTTTTGCATGTTTCCACCCGACATGCTTCCTGTCTTTGTGTGAGCACCACGCCCCGCACGAATGTCAAACTCGTTAATAAGTTTAGTAGCCTTAGATTCCATAGCAGAAAAGTTTAATACACCCATATTTTTCGTATATGGTGCTTTATAGTAATTTTTTATAACAGCGTTCTCTGCAACAGTAAACTCAGATACAACACCATGCTTATGCCTGTCTTCAGGAATATGTGCAATTCCTGCTTCAATACGTTTTCGTATTGAATATTTAGAAATATCAGTACCGTTTAAGAAAATTTGTCCAGACTCTAAAGGAGATAAACCTGTAATAGCATAGATAAGCTCAGATTGTCCGTTCCCGTCAACACCAGCAATACCAACAATTTCACCAGCTCTTACACCTAGAGTTAAATCGTTTACGGCCATTTGTCCTCGAGAATCTTTTACAGAAATATGTTTAAGGCCCAATACCGTTCGAGATGGATTAGCAGGTGCCTTTTCAATGTTAAATTCTACGGCTTTTCCAACCATCATTTCTGCAAGATCCTGCTCTGTAACATCGGCTACGTTTACAGTGTCAATTAATTTACCACGTCGCAAAACAGTGCAACGGTCGGCAACTGCCTTTATTTCTTTTAGTTTATGAGTAATAATAATTATTGTTTTACCTTCTTCTTTTAAAAGACGAATAATATTAATAAGTTCGTCTATTTCTTGAGGGGTAAGAACCGCTGTTGGCTCATCAAAAATAATAATATTTGCATTTCGATAAAGCACTTTTAGTATTTCAACCCGTTGTTGCATTCCAACGGTAATATCTTCAATTTTAGCTGTAGGGTCAACCATGAGCCCATATTTTTCGGACAATTCTTGAACACGTTTTTGGGCAACTTTTAAATCAAGAATTCCAAATTTGTTGGTAGATTCAAGCCCCAACACAATATTCTCTGTTACAGTATAATTGTGAACAAGCTTAAAATGTTGATGAACCATACCAATACCAAGGGCGGTTGCATCGTTAGAGTTTTTTATGGAAGCTTCTTGCCCATTTACAGTAATTGTGCCCTTGTCGCAAGCATACGAGCCAAAAAGAATCGACATAAGGGTAGATTTTCCCGCACCATTTTCTCCCAATAAGGATAACACTTCGTTATTTTTGACAGTCACTGTAACATTATCATTAGCAACAACACCGGGAAAAGTTTTGGTTATTCCAATCATCTCTATAATATTTTCATTCATGTTGTAAAGTCCAAATAGTACAAGTGGTTGCATATATGCAACCACTTGATATATGAATAATTATTAATTATACATTGTTAATTATTAATTATCTTAGTCGTCTTTTGCGCCCAATCCTGCAGGAACAACGCCGGCTGCTAAAGAGTCTTTATAGGTTTTGTAAACCATAATGTCGCCGTCTATAATGTCTTTTTTAATTTCTTCTACTTTAGAAACAATACTTGAAGAAAGCATTGAGTTTGTTGTAGCATAGCCTACACCGTCTTTAGCCATATCTAGCTCAATAACACCACCACTAAAAGAGTCATTTTTAATATCGGTAAGAGCCATAATTGCTGATGTTTCAACCATTTTAAGCATAGAAGTTAAAACAGCTGATTCACCAGAAGCATAGAGTCCTTCTTCATATTGGTCAGAGTCTACACCAATCGCCCATACATTTTTCCCTTGCACTCTATATTCTTTTGCTTGTGCAATTGTTCCATTTCCTGAACCACCTGCTGCTGAGAAAATAGTATATACACCTGAATCGTACCAGTTTTTAGCTTGTGCTTTTGCTTTTTCTGGTGCACCCCAGTCATTTGTGTAATAGTCAACAATTGATGAATCTGGAAGATCAGGCATTACATAGCGTAAACCTTGAATATATCCAACTTCAAATTTTGTAATTGTGCTTCCTGGTACACCACCGATAAATCCAAATTTAGGATCGGCAATTCCATCTGCTTGTGCTTGTAAAGCTGCTACAGCACCAACGAGGAAAGAACCTTGTTCTTCAGCATAAATATACTCTTGAACATTAGAAGCTCCAACCCAGCTAACATCAACAATCATGAATGGTTGCTCAGGATATTCCCGTGCTACTTCACCAATAGCATCTGCAAAAGTAAAACCAGTAGCAATAATAAGGTCATAGCCTCTGTCTGCAGCTTGTTTTAAGTTAGGAACATACAAGTCTTGTGTTTGACAAGTTACTACGTCATAAAGTG
Organism: uncultured Treponemataceae bacterium; assembly: GCA_964622185.1. Classification (GTDB taxonomy): domain Bacteria; phylum Spirochaetota; class Spirochaetia; order Treponematales; family Treponemataceae; genus CAYJFX01. The sequence goes on along the minus strand of CAZUPJ010000002.1, from coordinate 19,599 downwards.
TTCCACGTCCCACTTGATCTTCCCAAGTGTCACCATAGAACTCTAAAATCCCTCTCCATGCTGCGGCATTGAATGATTTGTCATCAATACCTGTTGCATCAGTAATAATACGCACAGTAGGCATATCACTTTCTGCAGATTCTCTACCTCCACCAGCAAACACCATTGATGAAAATAGAACCAAAACAATCATCACTGTTAAAAGTTTTTTCATTTTTTTACCTCCGTAAAAATATTCAGTATAATAATATTCTAGCATTGTTTTTCTGAAAACACAATATAAAATGAATAATTAATAATTAATAATTAACATTTTTTTCTTAGTTTTTATCTTGAGCTAACACTTTTTTTTAGCTAGAATACATAAATGGAAAATATAAATACAAACCATAAAGACATAGACAAAGACTGGCTTATTAAAAAATTTTCACTTTACGGATTATTAAAAAACCTCAAATTTTTTGAACCCTACTTACTTATTTACTTAAGTGCTAACGATTTAAGCCTTTTACAAATTGGACTTTTATTTGCAATACGCGAGATAATTATTAACATTTTTGAAATTCCATCGGGCATTATTGCAGACTATTTTGGCAAAAAGAAAGAACTGTATGCATGTTTTTTCTTTTACATTCTTTCCTTCGTTATGTTTTTTATAAGCACAGGGTTTGCAGGTGCTGCCGTAGCAATGTCGCTTTTTGGACTTGGAGAAGCATTTCGTTCAGGAAGCCATAAGGCAATGATTTACACCTACCTTGAACAAAAAGGTTGGGAAAAACACAAAACCTATGTATATGGCAAAACTCGTAGTGCTTCGCTTATAGGCAGTGCAATGAGTTCTGCCCTTGGTATAGTAATAATATTAAACGTACCAAACTCTGGATATATTTTTCTCGCTTCCACTATTCCATACATTATAGATTTTTTTCTCGTACTATCATACCCAAAATCACTCGACAAGGGTGATGTGTCAGAGCACACAACGTTCAAAGAACTTTTAATGGCTACAAAGAATAGTCTTTTACATAATAAAAATCTACAAAAAATCCTTATAGGAAATGGCATTTTTGAAGCGATATTAAATTCTATGAAAGATTATATTCAACCAATTTTAAGCAGCATAATTATTGGTACAGGATTAATTGTATTTGCTAACGTAAGTGCAGAAGATAACCTATCAATTCTATTAGGTATTATGTACACTATTTTAAATGTATTTAGTGCCTTTGCCTCCAAACATTCATTTAGAGTGAAAACTATTTTTGGTGGGCAAAAGTCGCTTAATGTTTTATATGCATGTTTTGCACTAACGCTTATACTTTTGGGCTTTACCATTCAAAGCACTATTTTTGTGTGCATTCTTTTTGTACTGGTAAACTTTTGGCAAAATGTTCGTAAACCCATTTTTATAGATGTAATTGATGATAATATGGATAAGTCTCAACGGGCAACCGTTTTGAGTGTGTCGGCTCAGCTAAAATCACTTTTTATTATTGTATTAGCCCCTCTCGCAGGATACCTTGCAGACAGTTTTGGCATGAATGTATTAATGTATAGCTTTGCAGCCCTTATGCTCTTATTTTTTCCATTGTCAAAGGCAAAAAAAATAGTATCATAACAACTTTGTAAGAGCTCGTTTTGATTCTTTTTGCGCGTCATCAATTAGCTTTATAGTTTGGTTTCGAGAGTTTGCGAACAGGTAGCGAGTTTCAATTTCGAGTACTTTTACGTTTAGATTTCCTTGCAGGTAAAAACTTGTAATAATGAGAGCTAAGGCAACAAATCCTAGGGTGCCCATTGATTCGCTTACGAGCAATATGTTAGAAAAAAAGCTCCCTACAATAAAAATGAGTAGAACTATTTTTGCAATTTCTTTTACACCAAACAGCAAAATACTTATAAAGAGGATCGCGAAAATTAAAAGCATAATATTTTCTGTAAGTGCATCATAATTAGGACTTTTGCCCATTGGCGAAATAAATATTTCTACAAAAGTAGCAAGCAGAGCCCAATTAGTTAATATGGAAAAGAGTCGTGTTTTTTTTGTTTTAAATGAGATAATACCACGAATGTAAATTAAAAATACGATTATAAGCGAGGCAAGCCCCGAGGAAAGATTTGGTATTAGGTTAAGTTGTTCTTTTCCTACTGGAATAAAAAGAACAAATCGTTGTCCCGAGTGAATTGGAAGCCAAAACAGAACACAGGCGCAAAGTGCAAATACAAGACCAATTTTTTGTTTAGTTAAACTTTTCATAACCGTTCCTTTTTTTTAGTTTCTAACATTATATCATAGGTTTTTGACTCTGTGTTTTTGGAGTCTTAATTTTTTTTACTTTGTCTCAAAAAAAGGGATAGCTGCATAACGCAACTATCCCAAAAGGAGTTATGAAAAAAATTAGCAAATTTTAATGCAATCAATATTAAGAAGTTTTGCCAGTTTTTCTAATTTTGAACCAATATGACCAACCCCAATTGCACAATGATGTGCAGGACCTTGCCTTGACCACTCGTTAACAAAATCTCTAGCAGAAATACTAAATTTATAGCGACTATTTGTGTTTCCTATTTGAAGTGTAGGACCTGGAACAGACTCTGCTTCTGCAACAAGCAGAAATGTTTTTCCCTCTGCCCCTTGTACTACAGACAATAGTGTTACTGGACCATTTTTCACGCTCATTTGAATTGAAAGCCCTTTACCTGGTTTTCCGTGATAAATTGGAAGTGGAACAAGGCCTACATCGCCTTCTGCAATTTCTATGTGAGCAGGTCCATCATGTCCCCAAAGCACAACATCATCGTTAAAGTCTGCCGCATACAATTCAGAAAAAGATCCACCTGCCCCAAACAAGTCCAGTATTTTCATTGCAACTACATTTTTTACTTCGCACTCGCCTGCTATAGGAGTGTTTTTTGCCGTTAATAGCGTATTTCCTGCAATAACCGATGTTACAACATTTTCGCTGTCATTTGCATCAACGCCTTCATAATAGTAGGCCATACCATTAAGTTTTTTTGTTTCAATTAAAATATCAAGTGCAACGGAGGTTTTTGCAGCTCTATCTAATTCGTATTCTTCACATTCAGGTGAAACCTTAAAAGTTGCTTCGAATTCGTTTCTCTTATTTGCAACTTGATCATCGCTAACCAATGTACGAAGTTTTACCAATTCGTCCATTTCAATTATTTCAAAATGGCTGCCAAACACTGCTGAAAGAAGTGTAATATCGGTATAGACATCGAGCATACCACAATAATAATGACCTAGAATACCTAAGCGACTTTGCGACAAGGCAACTTTTACCTTTACTGCACTTATCCATTCATTAATTGCGTCCCAAACATAGTCTTCTTGCAAGTATCCTGTTACAAGCTCGTAATCAATTCCGGCTCTATTACAGACATTCGCAATTTCTGGCATAGAGCACGCTTGGCAATGAGCAAGCCAGTCGCCTGTCATTTTTCCTCTATCACCCATTGCATTAAATTTTTCATAGTCTATTGCAGCCACAGGTTGAACATTTAAAACCATAAGGGGCACACCTATTTTTTGCAAAACGGGCAGTACTGTATGCGAAAGTGCATAGGTTGATATATATAATAGAATTGCTTCTACTCTGTTTTCTCTAAAATAAATTGCAGCTTCTTGTGCCTTTTGAGGATTATCTACAAGACCCGCATCGTACATTTCTACACCAAATGTTTTTACCTTTGATGCAATTTCATTTTGATAACCAATTAATCTATCTTTTAATCCCTCAAACTGATCCCAGTATGTATCAAGACCAATTCCAAAAATTCCTATTCTTGTTTTTTCGCTCATTTGTTACTCCATGTAGAATACTTCTTGTAAATTAACACAAACTGGCGAATTGTCTGGGTTTACTTCCATAATGTCTGCCATATAATCCCACCATTTTTTCATAATTGGTAAGCTCGCTAATGTATCTGCAGTATTGTCGTCTGTCTTTTTTTGTATTGCAAATAATGTTGAAGTTTCTTCGTCAAGAAAAATGGCATAATCGTACACGCCTGCATCATGCAACAAGGCTGATAATTCTGGCCAAATTTCGTCGTGTCGTTTTTTATATTCTGCTTCATAGCCTTTTTTTAGCTTCATTTTAAATGCTGCTCTAATCATTTTACCCTCTTCAAAAAAACCGTAGAACCAATGTAGCCCTACGGTTTTCAACAATCAAATTATGTACAGTCTAGTAAACTGTTTTCCATTCTGCAATGTTTGATGGTTCAAATTTAAATGGTGCACCAAGAAGAACTTCTGTTCCGCCGTCTGCAGCACTGATAACACTGAAGTTACCAAGTTTCCCTGCACTGTATGAATCGCCAGTTTTTCCTGTAATTGCTCCATCTACAAGTGCTTTACAAGTATATGCTGCAAGGTATCCTACATCAATTGGGTTCCATAGATACATATAAGGACAAGCACCGTTGTCAATGTATTCAGCCATTTCTGATGGAAGACCAAGCCCTGTAATTGCAATATCACCAATTAAACCTTGATCGGTAACAACTTTTGCTGCAGCTGCAATACCTACAGTAGTAGGAGCGATAATTACTTTAAGGTTAGGATATGTTCTTAAAAGAGCTTCTGTTTCAGAAACTGATTTATCTCTAAGGTCATCTCCGTATGCTACTTTTACTAATGGTAAGTCAGCATATTTTGATGGATTTTCAGCTAATTCTTTTTGCATCCATTCAATCCATAGGTTTTGGTTAGAAGCTTGGCTTGTTGCAGAAAGTACTGCAATTTCGCCCGATCCACCAGCCATGTCATAAGCAGCTTGCACTAATGTGCGTCCAATTTGCTCTGGATCTGCTTGGTTTACGAATGTCATGCGGCTTGCAGGGTTAACATTTGAGTCTGCTGCAATTACTTTAATTCCTGCATTCATAGCTTTTGTAAGAACAGGTTGTAATGCATCAAAGTCATTACCAGTTACACAAATAGCTGCAACTCTTTGAGCAATTAATTGTTCAATAATTTGAATTTGAGCTTCTGCTGTAGGTTGGTCTGGAGCACGTAAAATTGCTTCATATCCCATTTCAGTAACAGCTTCTTCAAACCCTTGCATTTGTTTTTCGCCATAAGGGTTACCCGTGCTTTTAAATACAAATGCGTATTTAGGCATTGATGAATCTTCATCTTTTGCTCCACCTGCAAATACAGGTGTAACTAATACTGCCAACATTGCTAGTACTACTAGCATTCCAATAATTTTTTTCATGGTTTCCTCCAAGAATTTTTTATCTAACTCTGTTAACAACAGAGATTTTCACTTTGTTATATCGACTACTTTTTTGTCGATTTTTTTGCTCTATTGAGCCCTACATTTTGTATGACGACTGAGAAAACGAGCAACAAACCTACTATTATCATTGTCGTTTGTGCTTGAGCATTTACAAGACCAAGTCCATAATTTAAAAACCCAATAATAAAAATAGCTAAAATTGGGCCAATTATTTTTCCTTTTCCACCAGATGTACTAACTCCACCAAGAACTACCATTGCAATTACTTCAAGTTCGTATCCAGAAGCAACATTTGGCCTCGTACTTCCCATTCTGGAAGTTAAAAATATAGCAGTAAAACCAGACATTAAACCATTTAAGGTATAAATAATAACCATTATTTTATCTACAGAAATACCCGAATATAAACATGATAATTTATTGTTTCCTATACCGTATATTTTTCGTCCAAATGTTGTTTTGTGTAGTGCGACTGCATAAATTGCAACACAAACAAAGAAGCAAATTGACACAAATGGTATACCTGCTACAGTGTTCCATCCAAAGAATGAAAACCATGTTGGAAACTTTCCACTTGCTTGATCTTCCAAAATGATATAAGCAATTCCCCGATAAATAATCATAGTCGAAAGGGTAATAATCATTGCAGAAAGCTCTTTGAAATACGCAATCATTAAACCGTTTATTAAACCACAAAGAGTTGCTACAGAAATACAAAGCAAAATAGCCATTGGCATTGGAAGCCCTGCATTAAAAGAAACACCCATTAAAACCGATGAAAGAGCAACAATTGAACCCACCGAAATATCGATATTCCCTGTCATAATAACCAACATCATAGAAAGCACAATAAAGGACTTATCCAAAAATGACATTGGCACACTGATAAATGTATCTAAAGAAAGAAAATATGGCGAAATAGAGCTATTAATACTTACAATTACCAAAAACAGTGCTACCAACAGCCATTCCCATTGGAAAAAAAACTTTTTCCAATCCCATTCTTTTTGTATAGAAATGCTACGTTCAGACATTTTTTACCCCTCTTACAATGCACGCTTTTTGAGTGCATTAGAATCTGCATTGCGTTTTACAACAACATTTGTAACAATTGCAGCTAAAATTACAAAGCCTTGAATGGCGGACTGCCAAAATGGTGACACATTTATTAGTGGTAAGGCGTTGTTTAGAATCCCAAACAATATTGTTCCTAGAAGTAATCCCTTTACTTTTCCACTACCTCCAGATATGCTTACTCCTCCTAATACGCATGATGCAATAACACTCATTTCGTATCCAGTAGCTGTGTCTCCTTGTGCTGAAGCAAATTTAGCAACCCACAACACGCCGGCTAAACCACTTAGCATTCCCATCAATGTGTACACAAGTACAATAATTTTGTTTTTTGGAATACCTGAAATTTCTGCAGCTTCTGCATTTGAACCTACTGCATAAATACGCCTTCCAGTTCTTGTATGATTAATGAAATATGCAAACACTACATACACAATAATTGCTATAAATATAAGATTATTAATACCCAAAAATGTTCCAGTAGCAATATTTTTAAACGAATCAGGCATTTGATATGCACTTACCCATTTTCCACCAGAAACTAAGTAGGTAACACCTCGCACTACATTCATAAGCCCAAGTGTTACAATGATGGGTAATATTTTAAACTTTGCAATAAAAAAGCCAATTATAAACCCAACTACAGTTCCTACGAGCATACCCTCAAGTATAGCAACAATTGGGTTAAGCGTTTGAAATGTACTTACAGTCATTGCAGTAATCATTCCAGAAAGTGCAATTGTAGCACCAATTGAAAGATCTATACCTTCGGTTAAAATTACCATCATCATTCCAACGGCTAAAATTGCTAAAATAGCAGTGTTTCTCAAGAGGTCACTAATATTACTTGCAGTTAAAAATGCAGGATTTCGCATTTGCACAAGAGCGCAAATAACTACAATAAACAATAAAAGTCCTACTTCATGAAAATCCACTTTTGCTTGTAATTTTTTCTTATTCATGGACTTCCTCTCCTGCCATTGCGGCACGTAAAATTTCATTTTGATCAGTTTTTTCGGTTATTAATTCTGCCGTTACTCGACCTTCTTTCATAACAATAATTCTGTCGCTCATACCGAGTACTTCAGGCATTTCAGATGAAATCATAATAACGGCATACCCTGCTTCTGCTAAATCGCTCATAATATCGTAAATGGCAATTTTTGCGCCAACATCAACACCCTTTGTGGGTTCGTCAAGAATAATAACTTTTAAGTCGTTTGTAAGCTGTTTTGCAACTACAACTTTTTGCTGGTTTCCCCCAGACAAAGAAGAGGCTGCATTAAAAACATTAGGCGTTTTTACACCAAGTTTTGTACTTAGCTCTCCTGCTAGTTCACATTCTGTTTGTTCGTTTAGAAGGCTTACTTTACTAACCTTTTCAAGTGATGATAAGGTTATATTTTTTGCAATTGACCAATCTAATATTAAGCCTTGTTTTTGCCTATCTTCTGGTAAAAGTCCAAGTCCTGTTGCAATTGCTTCTTTAGGATGCTTAAATGCTATTTCTTTTCCATCTAATATAACCTTTCCAGAATCAAAACGAGTAATGCCATAGAGACTTTCGCACACTTCTGTTCTTCCAGCCCCAACTAAGCCTGTAAGTGCAAGTATTTCTCCCTTTGCAACAGAAAAGGAAACATCCTTATAAAACCCCGTTCTTGATAAGTTTTCTACAGCAAGAACCGTTTCACCAATCGGTATTTTTCGCTTTGGAAACATTTGAGTAATTTCACGGCCAACCATTGCTTTAATTAAGTCGTCATTTGTTATTTCTTTAGCATTCCAGTGCCCAATATATTGAGAATCTCTAAAAACGGTAACACGGTCTGCAAGACGGTTCACATCTTCCATGCGATGGGAAATAAAAATAATTGAAACACCATCGGCTCGTAAATCTTCAGCAATAATATACAACTCTTCACTTTCATGCTGAGTTAAAGCTGCAGTAGGCTCGTCCATAATAATTATTTTTGCATGCATAGAAAGTGCCTTTGCAATTTCTACAATTTGTTGTTGGGCAACCGACAAATCACCCATGCGTGCTTTTGGGCTAAAGTTTGCATTTAATTTATCAAGCCAAAAAATGGCTTCCTTTTGCATAGACTTCCAGTTTAAGTTATTAAATGGTTTATTTGTTTTTTCGTGCCCTACAAACATGTTTTCAGTTACCGTTAAATCGGGATAACACGTTACATGTTGATAAATTGCAGCAATTCCATGGTTTTGTGCCTCAACAGGATTTTTAAACACTGTTTTGTTACCATCTAAATAAATATCACCTTCTTCTGGTTTATAAACTCCGGTAATAACTTTTATAAAAGTAGATTTTCCTGCACCGTTTTCACCCATAAGTGCATGTATTTCACCTTCTTTAAGATTGAAATGCACATTATCAAGTGCTTTTATACCAGGAAAAATCTTTGTTATGTTTTGTAATTCTAAAATATATTCTGACATTTATTTTCCCTCAAATAATTCTTGGCGATACTTTTCATCGGGGCGCCCCATAATATGGCGAATGGTTTGCTCATCAAGCAAGTTAATGCCACCTGCCATAATCGCACCTAATCGTACCTCTGCAGCCTTGCTTGCAGTCAACGTAATATTTTCAACTTCCAAAGCAGTTTTTCCAAGTGCTACAAACCCATGATTTTGAATATACATACTCTTTGGAACAGTACCATACTCAGAAATAAAAGAATCAATTAATTCTTTTATTTTTATTGCCATTGGCACACCTGGATCTACGTAAGGTACAAATACTGAATCTATACCAAGGAGCACAATTTCGTCAGGATACATTCTACCCATAAGATTTTGAGGGTAAGAACTTGCACAGGTAAGCTTATTAATGTGTGTTGGATGGGTATGCCCAACAAAGTTTACCCCGTCGTATGATAAACACACAGCATGCATTAACGCTTCAACCGATGGCCGTCTCGTTTGAGAGGAGTCAGTTTTTGCTTCGTTAAAAAGCACTTTTAACTCATCTTCACTTATGTCGCCCTTGTTAAGAAGTTCAAGAATAGTATCTAATTTCAAGCATACAAAACCTGTTTCATCAATTGTGCCAAGTTCTGTTCCACTTGCCTTTAAAAAGTAGGTTCCGTCATCTAAAAGTGCCGACGTATTTCCCTCGCCAATCATTGCAAGTTTTCTTGACTCATTACCTAAGCCATGCGACATTGCAATTAAATCTTGTAATATGTTGTTATGATTTTCGCTCATTTTTTTTCACCTATAATTAAACGCGTTTTGAAAGCACATTTTTTTCATAACTCATAACCGATGCAATTAAATCACAATCTTGAACAACTCCGGCTCTGTTACAATATTCTGCCCATACAGCACCAAATGGTAATGTTTTAACCGCTTCATATAACGCAAGCCGTGCAAAATAGTTTTCTTCCAGTTCATATTGAGCCAATTTTTCCCTTGGCTCAAGAAGGGCTTGTAACAGAGCTTTTCTTGTGGCTCGAGTACCAACAGCCCATGCACCAATTCTGTTTATTGAACCATCAAAAAAGTCAAGCCCAATGTGGATTTTTTCAATCTTATTGGAATGAACAATTTCGCGTGCTAATTGGGACAAATCGTCATTTTGAATAACAACATGGTCAGAATCCCATCGAACGCTTCTTGAAACATGTAATAGAATTTCGTCAACAAACATAAGTGTTGAAGATATTTTGTCTGCAACAGATTCCGTTGGATGAAAGTGTCCCATATCTAATGTTAATAGTTTATTGCGGCTCATTGCATAACCCATGTAAAACTCATGTGAACCAACTACATACGATTCTGTACCAATTCCAAATACTTTTGATTCAACAGCATCTTTAACATATTTTGTATCAATATTTGACTTTGCAAAAATGGCGTCAAGAGAGTTCTTTAAGTGTTCTCTAAACATTCCTCTTTCTGCAGGTATGTCTTTCATGCCATCAGGAATCCAAATATTATGAATACAAGAATCGCCTTGCTCTTTTCCAAAATATGCTGCAATGTTTCTACAAGCATCAACATGTTCTATCCAATAATCTCTAATAGATTTATCTGGAGAAGAAAGTGTAAAGCTTTCAGCCTTTGGGTGTGAAAAAAGCGTTGAGTTAAAATCAAGATTAACCTTTTCTTTTTTTGCCCATTCAAGCCAAGATGCAAAATGCTTAGGTTCAAGTTCGTTTCGCTCAACCTTTTTTTCAGATGTAAAATCTGCATAGTTTGCATGAAGATTTAACCTCTTAGCTCCAGGTATAAATGAAAACGCTGTTTCTATATCAGCTCTAAGTTCTGCAATTGAGCGAGCTTTCCCAGGGTAACTTCCTGTAACTTGTATACCGCCCCCATCTAAAGAAGCTCCATCGGTTTCAAAACCGCCAACATCATCACCTTGCCAACAGTTTACTGAAATAGGAATATCATCAACTATAGAAAGAGCCTTTTCAACATCTATGCCGTACTCGCCATATTGACTTACGGCTTGATTAAAAATATCGTTTGTAGCCATTACCAAATCCTTTTTATATTTCGTTATAAAAAGATAACATAGCTAAACGATGCCTACCTTGACAAAAAAAGCAAAAATTAGCATAATTTCGTCAAAAGGACGAGAAATCAACATGTACAGGCTTTTTTCAAATAGTTATTGGCAAGAAAAAAACATCCCTTTCCAACTGGAATATAGAGACCCACAGCTTCCTTTTCCCATGCACAATCACAATTTTCATGAATTGGTATACGTGTTTGATGGAAACGGAACCCATATAACGCAACAAGGAAACAAAGAATTACGCTCTGGAGACATTTTAAGCATACGCCCCGAACAAACTCATGGATTTAAAAAAATTGACAAACTACGTCTTATGAACATCTTGGTGTACCCTCATTTTTTAAATGAACGATTATCAGCGGTTGCACAAACGGTTGCGTATCAGTCACTTTTTGAACAAAGCTTGTCCAAAAATCAAGATGAAATTGTGCATTTTAACCTTTCAAAAATTCAAATGTTTGAAATTCAGGCATTGATTGACTCTATGCAACATGAAATTGAGCAAAAAACTATTGGCTACCAAGTGCAGGCAACAAGCTATTTTACGCAATTATTGGTACTATTAATGAGGTCATACGAAGAAAAGCAAATTCACACCCTGTCGCCCGAAGCTATGATAATAAATTATGTAGAAAAGAATTTTAGGAGTCATTTAACGGTGAAAGAACTTGCAGATAAAAGTGGATTATCGGAAAGCAGCCTTTTGAGGGCCTTTAAAAAAGTTACAGGTGAGCCACCTCTTGTACACCAAAACAAGTTGCGCATGGAAGCCGCAACCGATGACCTTGCCCACACAAAAAAATCGATAACTCAAATTGCACTCGACGTTGGCTTTAATGATAGCAATTACTTTACCCGCGCCTTTAAGAAAATGCATAACATGTCACCACAAGAGTTTAGAAAGTGCTTAAAAAATCATACAATTACAACGGAGTAGCCCATAGTATGCCCCGTATCGTCAAGGCTTTGTATTTCCTTACACCCCGCTCTCTGGAATATTTTTTTAACTTCAATAAGTTAATTTACTGTGAGGTACTCTTGCCGGCCGATGTCGCTTTGTATAAAAAAAGTCCAAGGATCATTCTAAAATTACTGATTAAGCACCTAACTTTTTCAGAAACTAGTCTACCTTGGACTTTTTGCGTATCTCAGAAAAACAATAAAAATCAATATTCGTTTGAAGCACACCCATTGCTACCAACAAGCCCTAAAACTTCGGCAGTAGAACGGTATCCAATGCCCATTCTGTCTATACCCATGTCAATAAGCTGTAAAAAATGCTCCCTCGTTCTAATACAACCGGAACCTTTTACCTTGCATTTCCCATCAGTAATCTTCATAATTTCGGCAATTATTTCAGGGCTTGCGCCTACGCACTCTCCACCAGTATAAAAACCAGTCGAAGTTTTTATAAAGTCACTTCCAGCTTCCATAAAAATCTCTGTAGCCTTTTTCACTTCATCAAGTGTAAGTGCGTCAGTTTCCATAATTGTTTTTACCGCTACATTATATTTGTGGCAAACATCACACACAGCCTTAATGTCGGCCTTTGCTTCATCCCATTTGTGGCTTTTTAATAGACCATAATTTGCAACAATATCAAGTTCAAATACATCGCCTCTTTTACAATATTCTTCTGCTTGCATAACCTTTGAAGCAGTAGTTGAAAGCCCAAATGGAAAGTCACACACCACACAAATTTTAGTGTCGGTTCCTTTTACCATAGCAGAAGCTATATCTAAAGACGATGGGTTAATGCACACTGTTGCACATCCGTAATCTATACCCTCTTGAACATATTTTTTTATTTCATCAACCGTAAATTCGGGCTTTAATACCGATTGGTCAATATATGATGCAAGTTCTTTTACAGTCATTTCAGTTGCTTTTTTTGTTGGTTTCATTTTTTCTCCTATAAAAAATATAATTTATCCGTCCCATCTAAAACAATAGGGTGCATGATTATTCATTACGCCAATTGCTTCAAGGTACGAAAAACACGTTACCGTTCCCATAAACTTAAAGCCTCGTTTTTTTAGGTCGGCAGAAACGGTATTTGAAAGTTCATTGCGGTCTGTTTTTCCGTCAAAGGGTTGTCTAAAAACCTTGTTATCGGTGAACGACCAAATATATTTACAAAAACTTCCAAAGTCCTTTTGTACTTGCAAAAAAGCTTTTGCATTTGCGATGGTTGCTAAAATTTTTGCCCTGTTTCTCACAATGCCTTCATTTTGTAAAAGCTCATCAACTTTTTTGTCGCCGTATTGAGAAATAATTGCAGCATCAAAATTATCAAAAGCCTTTCTAAAATTATCGCGTTTTTTCAAAATTAATAACCACGATAAGCCACAATGAAAAGATTCAAGTACAAACATTTCAAAAAGGTACGCATCATCATACGAGGCAACTCCCCATTCGTTATCGTGATATTCTTGGTAAATTTCAGATGTGTCCAGCGTTGGCCATTTACATCGCTCCATCATCATCCTCCTTCTATATAGTAAACACAAAGTATGTAACGATAACATTCCATTCAAAGTGCATATTTTGAGCCTTTTGTTCAAAAAGCGTTTTAAAAGCATTTAGCTTTTCACTTCCTAATCGCATTGTTAAAAACTTGGCATAACTTGAGTTTGGCGAAAACCAACGCTCAATATCATTTGGATAGATAGTGCGAAGTTCTTTGTATGTTTTTTGAATACTTTGTATTTGTTCAAACATGCTTGTTTTTTTGATAGCGTCTTCAAGCGTTTTTGCATTCCAATTAAACAAAACATTTTCTCTATCCGTGTAAAAATCATTTTCACAAGCCAAAACTTCTTCTAAAAAATTCTTTTCTTCTTTTGCAGAATCTATGAGTAGAGAAGAAAGTCTTTGTGCATCCTGCGGAACTTGTTGGCTCATAACAATGCAAGAATCTTTTGCTAGATATTTAGAACATCCTTTTAGACTTTGCACAAAATCAGAAATACTATCAGAACTAGTTACAGCATTCCTATAAAACACACGATCAAACTCAACATCGTCTATGTAATCAAGAGCCATCAATAAATGAGGACGTTCAATAAAGTCCATAGTAGAAGAATATTGCTCAAGTAGGCTCATACCCTCTTTTGTTTTACACAAGCCAACGGTAAAGCCCTCGGGTGTTTTTCGCCAAATATCCCACAATAGTAAACCATCATCTGCACCAAAAACTAAACATCTGTTATGCCGCACAAGATTTGCAAGCTGAGTAGTTTCATTTCTTATTTCAAGAAGGGTTTCAGTTCTTTTTGACTCGGTTCGTTTTTGCCACATGGTTTGCTTTTCGCCCCTCTTCTTATCGCCGGGACTAAAGGTAAGATTCTCGCCCACTAGAAGACCTGGAATACCAACGATAATTGGGGCATGTGCACTCCCAGCAAAACCAGGCTGTGTTTGTTGTTCTATCATCGAAGCAATGTGTATTTCCCGTCTTGAGAGAACCTCTTGTTGGATAACGTTTTCATAACCTTGATTTGACGGATTGTAAAAAACTCTGCCATTAAGCGTGTCTGGTAAATACTGTTGATCTACCCAGTGGTCGCGGTACGCATGAGGGTACATGTAGCCCTTTCCATGTCCAAAACCTTCTGCATCTCGACTAGAGTCTCGTAAATGATTTGGAACCTCAGCATCTTCTTGTTCGACCGCTTTAAGTGCATCAAAAAAGCACAGCGTTGAATTTGATTTAGGACAGGTTGCCAAATAAAGGGCTGCTTGGGTAAGCATAAATCTACCTTCAGGAAGCCCTATTCTATCAAATGCTGCAGCACATGATTGCACCACCGTGATTGCATTTGGGTCTGCAAGTCCTGTATCTTCACAAGCAGAGATTATCATTCTTCTAAATATAAAATGAGGATCTTCTCCTGCACGAAGCATTCTTGCCATCCAATACATTGCAGCGTCGGGGTCTCGCCCTCTAAGACTTTTTATAAAAGCGCTAATAATATCGTAGTGATAGTCGCCGTCTTTATCATATAATACTACCTTTCTTTGTATACTTTCTTCTGCAGTTTCGCACGAAATAAAAATAGTACTGCCAAGTGGCGGCTGAATTGGCTCAATGTTTGGCTGCCATTTTTCGGGAGTTGTTTGCACTGCAAGTTCAAGTGCGTTTAACAAACTTCGGGCATCCCCATTTGCCGTTTCTACAAGGTGCTCTAATGCTCCCTCTTCAAACTCGACATTCCAATTACCATAGCCCCTTTCTTTATCGCTAAGAGCAGCCTTTGCAGCATTGAATAAATCGTCTTTAGTAAGAGCCTTTAATTGGAATACACGGCTTCTACTTACAAGAGCTTTATTTACTTCAAAAAAAGGATTTTCGGTAGTTGCACCTACAAGAATAATGGTACCATTTTCAACCCACGGCAAAAGAGCATCTTGTTGACTTTTGTTCCACCTATGCACTTCGTCTACAAAGAGAATAGTACGCTTTTGATATAATTTCCGCTGCTCATCTGCCTGCGAAATAGCTTCTCTGATATTTTGAACGCCAGTTAATACGGCATTGAGTGTAACGAATATACTTTTAGTGTGATTTGCGATAACGCGTGCAAGGGTGGTTTTTCCTGTTCCTGGGGGACCATAAAAAATAACCGATGTTAATTGGTCTGCAGAAATTGCCCTGCGTAAAAGCCGTCCTTTACCAACTATATGGTCTTGCCCAATATATTCATCTAGAGTACGAGGTCGCATACGAGAAGCAAGGGGTCCATCATTTGCTTTTACTGTTTGGCTATCGAACAAATCCATGAAACAAGTATAGCAGAATAATGTACAATTTTCAATTCCTAATTCCTAATTAGGAATTAACTTTAGCCTTCCACACTAATTATACTAGCAGTATTTCCGCTTTGTGCATATACAGAACGAGTATTTCGGTAAGGATTTTGAAAACTTTGTATTTTAGTTCTAACTACGGTCAAGTGCTCTTTTAGTGTTATGCGATTTTTTTCGTTTTGAACGAGTATTTTTTCCTGTAAGCCAGAAAGATCTGCTTTTAACACGGGAATTTCGGCATCGTTTGTATGTGTTTGCCTATACATATCTTCCATTGGTTTTATAACCTTTTGAAGATTGTTAATATTTCCAAGTATTTTTTGTTCAAGTTCGGTGTGAGCCATTAATTTTTCGGTATCGCCTTCAATAATACTAAACTCTTGTTTTTCAAGTACCGTTAAGTATTCTTGAAATTTTTTTCGCTGTTCCAATAATAACTCTCGAAACCTTTTTAATATTAATACTCTTTCGTCAATTTCTTCAGGACTTAAAACATCTGACATAGGCTCATCCTTCTACATTAAGGGAAACATGCCCTTCGCTCATAACAGGGCTTTCAATAGCAATACGCCATGATTCGCACAGTTCTGTTACCAATTTGTTTACAGAGGTAAGTTTCACAAAATCGTGACTCATACTGATATCCATAAGCTCACGATTAAAAAATCTATACAGTGACATCAAATTTTGTGCAATATCTCCTCCATCGCTCATATTTAAAGACACCATTAGCTCAGTAATAATTTCTTGTGTTTTTACAATATGATTGTGAAATTTTTCTATATTTTTTACAGGAAGTTTTTTATGAGAATCAAACAAAACTAAGGCAGAATGCATGTGCCGCATTGCACCTTCATAGAGCATTACAATTAGCTTTCCTTTACTGGCGGTTTTAATTCCTGTTGCTTTATACGCTGAATAGGGTTGTGTGTAGGCCATAATCTCTCCTAAAAAACTTCATAGTAGGCTTTGCATTTGCAAATCTCCCTATGAGATTATCGGAAAGTTCTGCTTCCCCCTTAATACGATTTTTTATAATTTTATGTAAATTCGCTCGACTAAACCAAAAGAATTGAGTATATTTATAGCATAGAATTTTCGTATTCTGTCAAAGAGGAATGATAGTACCATTTCCACTTCCGGAGGCTGCATGAGCGACACAAACAACAATGGCGATAAAAACAAAAAGGACGATAACGACCCTTTTAATTTTTTCAAATTTTCGACAGAACCTAACAAAAAAAGTCCAAAAGACTCAAAACCGAAATTTCCAATATGGGCAATATTAATTGCTATATTTGTTGGTGTTACAGCATTTAATTATCTTTTTATGTCACAAAATGATAATACAATAGAGTTTTCACAATTCAAGGCTCTTATAGAACAAGGTCAAATTGTAAATGTAGAAATGGGTGAAACATACTTTATTGGATATGGACCTCAAACAGGAAGCTCCACTCCCGATGCAGGCACTCCCTCATACTTATTTTCTTCCACATCCGCACAAAGAACATCTTACAAAACAGTTGGAATTCTAACAGAAGATTTTTTAAAGCTTCTTGATGAAAAAGGTATTACTTACGAAGCAACACGCCAACAAAACAATATGCTCTTTCAATTTCTACTTAATTGGATAGTTCCGTTTGGATTACTTTTTTTAATGTATCGTTTTATTTTCAAAAAAATGGGCGGCGGTATTGGCGGAAGTATTTTTTCAGCAGGACAAAGCAAAGCTGCTGCCGTCGAAGAAGGAAAAGTAACTACAAGATTTAACGATGTTGCAGGCGTTGATGAAGCTAAAGAAGAACTTGTTGAAGTTGTAGATTTCTTAAAGTCGCCACAAAAATACACTGAAATTGGTGGTAAAATTCCAAAGGGTGTACTTTTAGTTGGACCTCCTGGTACTGGTAAAACACTTTTAGCCCGTGCTTGTGCAGGAGAAGCAGGTGTTCCGTTTTTCCGTATCTCTGGCTCTGAGTTTGTTGAGATGTTTGTTGGTGTTGGAGCAAGTCGCGTTCGAGACCTTTTTAAGCAAGCCCGCGAAAAAGCACCTTGTATTATTTTTATAGATGAATTAGATGCAATTGGTAAAAGCCGCGTAAACTCAATTGGCGGAGGCGGGAATGATGAGCGAGAACAAACATTAAATCAATTACTCGTAGAAATGGACGGATTCGATGCAACAAAGGGGTTAATTCTACTTGCAGCAACAAATCGCCCAGAAATTTTAGACCCTGCCCTACTCAGACCTGGGCGATTCGATAGACAAGTAAGCGTTGACCGCCCCGACGTAAAAGGGCGTGAAGCAATATTACGAATACACGCAAAAAATGTTAAAATGGGAAGCGACATAGATTTTAGTGCAATTGCACGAACCACATCTGGAATGGCAGGGGCAGACCTTGCAAACATTGTAAACGAGGCTGCAATTTTAGCAGTTCGCGGCGGTCGAAAAGTTGTAAATATGGAAGACTTTAACGAAGCAGTTGAAAAATCAATTGCTGGTTTACAAAAAAAGACAAAGGTAATAAAAGAATCAGAGCGAAAAATTGTTGCATTCCACGAAACAGGCCATGCTCTTGTTGCAGCATTTACCGAAGGCGCCGACCCAGTTCATAAAATATCAATTATTCCGCGCGGTATTGCCGCTCTTGGTTATACATTGCAACTCCCAGAAGATGATCGACACCTTATGACGAAACGAGAATTGTACAACGAAATTGACGTATTGCTCGGCGGTCGAGCTGCAGAACAAATTACCTTTGGAGAAGTTTCAACCGGCGCTGGAAACGACATTATGAGAGCAACCGATATTGCACGCCGCATTTTAACAGATTACGGTATGAGCGATAAATTTCAAAACGTAGTACTTTCACAACGTGGATCAGGCTACGGAGCTGCAGAACCTCAATTGGTACGTGAGTATTCTGAAACAACTCAGCAGTATATAGACGAAGAACTAGCCCGCATAATGGACGAGCGCTACAAGCAGGTGCTAAAGCTTCTAAAATCTAAAAAGCAAGTTATGGATTATATTTCAGAGCGATTATTAGAAAAAGAAGTTATCGAGCAAGCCGAGTTTAACGAAATAGTAAAGGCCGAAGCAAGTTTAAGTAATTCCTAGTTACGAATTACGAATGCCTAATTTTTAGGGGGAAAGTCTTCCCCCTGGCACAAGCCAACTTTGCCGTCTTGTGCACACCCCCTTCTTTATTTATACAAAATAGGAGAACATCATGCAAGTTTATTACTTTACACGTACTGGAAAATCTGAAAATATTGCAAACCAAATTGCCCAAAGCAAAGGCATTACTGCAAACAAAATTACTGACAACAAAGATTGGTCTGGTAAATTAAACTTCATAAAAGCGGGAGCTGCTGCTGCAAAAAAAGAAATATACCCTGTTGAGTTCGAAGCACTAGACGGAAGCGGCGAACTCATTGTTGTTTTTCCAATGTGGGCGGGTACAATGCCTCCAGCAATTAGAGGTTTTTTACAAGAAGTAAAAGATACAAAAATTATTGCAGTTCTTTCAACAGCCGCTGTTAGCTTAAAGCCAGAGGAACAAAAGCTCTTTGAGGCTTATTACGAAGTAAAAGGCAAAGATGTAAACGCTCCAGCGGAATTAATTAAATAACTAGTTACGACTTACGAAACTGCACAAGAGATTGTAGGGGCAGCGAAGCTGTTCTCGGTGTAGAGTTTTACTCGTTGCAAAACCTACGACCGAGAATGAAGCCGACAGGCGGAACCCCGCAAAGCTCGACCCCAATTGAGATTTTTTGCTCGTAACAAAAACCTCAATTGGGGATGTGCCCAGATTACCCTCTTGAATAATTTCCCTTTTCGTAGTATAATTATGCATATTTATTTACAAAAGGTGTATAATTATG
>CAZUPJ010000001.1:0-30482 GCA_964622185.1 uncultured Treponemataceae bacterium | reverse complement strand
CTCATCTTTGCACCTTGAGGAATAGTATCAATTACAACTGCATACCCGTGGTTTTGGCTTGTCATATACACTCGCCCTGTTTCGAGGTGTTTTACACTTTGATTTGCTCCACGGTGACCGTATTTTAACTTTTCGGTTTTTGCACCCATTGCAAGGGCTAAAAGTTGATGCCCAAGGCAAATACCAAAAATAGGAATATTTGCATTACAGAGTTCTTTTAATTCTTCTATTATGCCAACATTTTCTGCAGGATCTCCAGGGCCATTTGAAAGCATAATACCGTCTGGTTTTTTTGCTAAAATGTCCTTTGCGCTTGTGTTTGCATCTACAATGTCAACGTCGAATCCTCTTTGTAAAAGGTGTCGTACAATGTTTTCTTTTGCACCAAAATCCCATAGAACAACTTTTTTAGCTTTTCCTGCATTTTGAGAAACAAGTTCTTTCGTTGCATCGTTCAGAGGTAATCCTGTAACAGAGTTAACGGCGTTTGTAATTGAAAAATCAGCGAGGTCTTTAAGAATAGTTTGCTTTTTTTCGTCATTGGTAAGAAAATCAAGCTCAGCATTATTTTCTTCTACAGAAAAAATGCGTGCATTCATAACACCGCTTTCACGGATTATTTTTGTAAGCTCTCTTGTGTCAACGCCGTATACGCCAATAATATTATTGTCGATAAGCATTTGTTCAATCTTACCGTTACAACGGAAGTTTGAAGGCTCATCACAATAGTCGCGAACAATGTAGGCTGTTGCATGGATTTTTTTACTTTCAAAATCGGATGGAATAACGCCGTAGTTTCCAATTAATGGAAATGTTTGCATTATTATTTGACCATAATAGCTTGGGTCTGTGAGGGTTTCAAGGTAACCTGTCATTCCAGTTGTAAATACAATTTCACCTGTAATGCAACCAGTTGCGCCGAAGCTTTTTCCTTCAAATACTTGCCCGTTGGCAAGTAGAATATATGCTTTGTTTGTCATCTTAAAAACGTATTATATCAGAAAGTCTATAAAGGGGGAATAGGTTTTTAAAGTATTACAAAGAAATATTTTGACACAGTTTTTGCTTTTCATTCGATAATGAATCTTTTTATGTATCACAATTTACATCTACTCTCATTTTTTTCTCAAATTTTCTGTTTTTTTAAACCTAATTGACTATAAATATAGTAAGCAGAAGTTTTCTGTAAATCGCCTAAAGGGCGGTTGAAAAAACTAAACAACTGGAGTATACTTATGGTAGCTAAAGAAATTTCAAGAATGAACGATTATTTTGCCCGCTATCTTTTAGGGCAAAGGGGTAACGAGCATTTACTACTTAGTTTCATTAATGCGGTAATGAGAGACAATGAATTAGAGGAGTTTGTGTCTGTGACGGTAACCAATCCGTACAACCTAAAAGAGCATTGTTCGGAAAGTGAAACCATTGTCGATGTAAAAGGGATAACCAATTCTGGTGAAAAAGTTATAATTGAAGTACAAGTACGTGGTAACAAAACGTTTTTTGACAGGGTTCTGGAATATTGGGCTAGAAGTTACAAAGCAGAGAGAATAAAAGCAGAAAACGGTACAGAGATTAGGCGATTTATGCCAGTAATAAGTATTAACATAGTTGCTTTTACAATGTTTGAGAGCATAGACTGTGCACACACATCTCACATGATTCATTGTTGTCAAAACAAAGAAATTAGTACTGAAAAACTAGAAATACATTTTTTGGAACTACCAAAGGTGCATAAAGAAATAAAAGAGGACGAGCTAAAAACATGGATAAGCTATTTTGGCTCAAGTAATTTTGAAAATGAAAAGGAAGCAATAGCAATGCAAGGTGAAGTTTTTAAGAAGGCTGTAGGAGACTATGAATATTTTGTATCTGATAGCGATTTAATAAGCGAATATGAAAAAAGAGAAATATTTCTTAACGGGCAAGCTGCAGCCCTTGATTATGAGAGATACGAGGCACGAAGAGAAGGTCACGCAGAAGGTCACGCAGAGGGTCATACGAAAGGTGCACACGAAGCAAAAATTGAAATGGCTAAAAACCTACTCTCTCTTGGCGATTCTATTGAAAAAATAAAAACGGTAACAGGATTGAGCGAAGAAGAAATAAAGTTAATTAATAATGAATAATTAACAATTAATATTACACTCACAAACAGCAAGTAATTCCCCGTTGGGGCTCTTCTTGCGTGGGTGCCCGCTGTTTTAAGGTTTGCTTTTTGCCACAAAGAATACAAAGATTGATTTTTTTTCGCTAATCCACGTATGCTAACCTCTAACAGTTATTTTGCTTTACTCTAATTATTTAGAAAAATATCTATTCCGTTGTCTCCATCTGAAACAATTGTACCACTTATATGTAAAGTATTGCCACTGTAGCTTATGTCTGAAAAAGAAGTAGTAGAATATTTACTTTCTACATATATACCGCCGCCATAAGGATAGCCAGGAGACCCTTGGTTGGAGGCGCCAGAAGATGATACCCCACCGTAAGCTCCGACAGCGTCATTAGAGTTCACTTTAGTATCTGTTATGCTTACTGTACCGCCGCCAATATAAACTCCTCCACCATAAGCTACACCACCATCACCAGCGGTACTGAAAGAACCCAGCATAGGAGAATGGCCATGACCACCGGCAGCCTTATTAGAACTGAATTCAGAGCCTGATATACTTACATCGCCACCCACAATAGCTATACCGCCACCGTGTGCAGAAGTACCGTCATTATAAATAGTACTTTCAACACCATCTCCACCGATAACTGTATTATTGCTCAAAGTAGAATTTGTTATTGATATTTCTCCATTAAAAATATATAAACCGCCACCTCTCATAACATAACCGTATACGCCACCTACATCGCCTCCACCATAAACATCAGAACCACCAGAACCACCGAGTCCACTAATAACAGTATTATTGCTTAGTGTGGTATCATCTATAGTTATAGTTCCATTTTTTACATACATACCGCCACCGTCGGCAACTCTACCGTTACCACCATCTCCACCAGAACCAACATTGGGCCAATCATAAATACCTCGCCCGCCGTTACCACCGGCACCGCCAACAGCATTATTATTGCTCAGTACAGACTTATTTTTTATACTTACTGTTCCACTCTCTACATACAGGCCACCACCAGCGGCAAATCCACCAAATCCACCAGAGCCGCCGTTCAGGCTAGATCCATAGCTTGAAATACCATCACCACCATCACCACCAGAACCACCTATAGCGTTATTATAACTCACTGTAGTGTTATCTACTGTTACTGTTCCACTCTTTACATACAGGCCACCACCATAAGCGCTACCACCTTCCTTACCACTATTAGCAGGAGCAGAAGCACCATCATAACCATCATCACCATTAGTTCCCTGTGCGAGACCTCCTGTTATGGTAAGGTCTTGTAGAGTTACGTTTGTGTTTGTCCCGGAGATATAGAGAACACGGTTTTCAAGCCCTCGTTCTTTTATCGTAATAAAGCCTGTACTTGAATCTACTGTAAACCTAGCCCCAGCATCAATAATAGCGCCCGCGGACTCTCCTTTAATAGTTAAGTTAAGTGCGTTAGTAGAAGTAATGTCTACCATACCATTTGCTGTGCTTAAACTTGTGTTTGCTATAGTACCTTGCACAACTATGCTAAAATGGTGTGTGCCTGCACTTGTGTTATTTTTTGTTTGTACGGCATTTACCGCTGCTTGTACCGAGGCAAAGGCGTTGCTTGTGCCAAAGCCTGTTTTGCCACTGTCGCTCGTACTGGTTTCGCTTACATAATAGTGTAAGCTGAGTATTCCGTCTAAGGCAAGAGTTATAGCATTACTTGAAGATAATTCATATGCTTTTGATATAACCGAGAGAGTAAACGTTGCGATTGCTTCTGTATGAGAGTTTACCATTACGGAAACATTACTTGCGTTAATATCATTAGTGCCAGTTGGGTTTTTAGCATTAAAAATCTCAGCTATGGCATTTTGTATTGCAGCTTTCTCGGCTTCTACACTTGTAGCACTTACTGAATCAAAAGAAGTTACCGTTGCTTTGCTACTACCGCTGCTAATTGAAAGATTATTAATACCGGCTATATTTGTATTTTTTTCTATTGAGCCACTTAGTGAGATATCTACTCGTGTCTTAAAGTTACCGTTGAGCGTAAAGGTAATAGTATTAGGGCTACCTTCTTGCAAGGTATATCCAGCTGCGGTATTTACCGTTATTCCACTAAGTGTAATAGTTGTACTTTCATAAGTTGCTTCTGTAACGGCTATGTTAATGTTTGATTCATTTATGGCATTAAAACCTCTTTCCTGTAAGTTTTCGTTAAAAGAGCTTACAAGCGCTGTTTCAAGATTTGCTACTTTTGTTGCGTTATCAGTTGCCGTAAAAGTTACGCCAACGCTACTGCCAGAACTAAGCTGGGCAAACGTTGCATTGCCCGTTATCGCATTTCCAGTAATGCCTTCTAAGGTGGTTTTTTGTTCTACATTAAAACTAATATTTTCTATTTTCTTTTCTTCTGCAAGGTCTGTAAACAAATAACCGGTCTGTACGCTGAGCGTTGCACTAAAAGTCTTATCAAGTGGAGTTACAACGGTATCATTATTTGGCTCAACCGTAACAGTAATTCCTGTAGGAGCATTTATAGCATCCTTTATAGCCGTTGCAAGCTGACTATTTGTTATTGTGCTACCGGCTGTTATTGTTAGCTTAGAAGTAGAGTTATTGCCATTAAAGCTCATGTTATCTACAGTCCATGTACCGGTAAAAGCCATGTTGTCTCCACTTGGAGTGCCCATTCTAATAGTAGATGCATCTAGCATCGTAATATCTCCAAAATCAACAGGGCTTACTACGGTTAAACTAATGGCTACACTTGTATCGTTTTTATCATTTAGCCTAATTAAGTATCCTTCTACTGCTTTAAGTGTAATTGTTACACTCGCTTGCCTAGCATTTGCACTGTTAACTGTTAGGCTTATATCGTTTTCTGTAAGGGCTGCAATTCCGGTCGGTAATTTTTTGTTTATAGCAAACATAAGAGCTTGCTTTACAGCTTTTTCTTTGTTTTCTCCACTCGGTATAGCACTATTTACAAAACTCACAGTTGCGTTCCCTGTTGTTACAGAGCCGGCTTCACTTATCGTAATTTGTGGTAGAGAAGACCTGCCGTCTGTTGCACTTGCTATTGCCTCTGTTGTTATGCTCTTCCAGTTTACTTGTTCAAGAGATTCAAAATCTCCGCTCAAAGTAATGTATAGAGTCTTTTCTGTTTCAACATTTGTCCTCTCAAAAGCGTACCCACTACTTACTCTAAATCGTATGTATGCAGAACTGAGAGAAAGATTTACACGTATGTCGTCAGCTGTAAGTGGCTGTACACCGACAGGATAGCTCGCCCCAGCAAAGGCTTCTATGAGTGAGTTTTTAATTGCTTTCTCTTTATCGGCGTTATTTGTATCGCTTTCATGGAACGCTACAGCTTGTATTGGCACAGTAAAATTTGAACCTATAGTAAACGAAGGAATTTTTGCTTTTGCTTTTTGTGCTGCCTCTGTTGCTTTTGAAGTTACATTTGTCCACACTACTTGTTTATGGGTGCTGTAATAGAGGTTACTATCTGCTACATACACGCTACCGCTTGAAGCGTTTAGCGTAAAGTCTGATTCTGCAAGATTTGCACCACTTCCTTTTACAAGCAGGGTATTATTTACTGTGTTTGCAGGTACGGTTATTTTTATTGGGTTTGCAGGTTTTGACGCAAAACTTACACTCACATTTGTTGATGTGTACTCTAACTCTGTTAGGTTTACATCATCTATATGTATATTTGAATTATTCGACACAACCATTTTTTGAACACTTGAATCTGTTATTGTTGCTGTTGAACCATCGGTAATTGTTGCATTAGTAATTTCTATGTCGCTCGATATGTGTATTCTTGTTTCACTACCCTTTATGCTTAATGTATCTATAATAGCTCCACTGTCATAACCTTCTATGCGTATATTGTGCACATCGCTATTTGTAGGGGCAATGGTTCCGCTTCCAACATTACCTTTTGTATAAATTACATAGGTTTTATTTGCATCGTTGCTTGCAAGAATGGTATCAATTGCTTTTTGTAGTGTTTTGTATGGGCTACTTATAGATGCTGTATTACTATCACTTCCACTTTCTGAAACGTAGTACTGTGTTTTTACCAAACCGTTTGTACTTACTGTTGCCATTTCACTCGTTAAGCCTCGACTATCGGTAAAACTCAAACTTGCAGTGGGACTTTGAGAGGTTGGTATATCGGTTACATAGTACACCGTGTTTTCGCCATGAAAGTATCTTTGCCCTATGGCATCTTCTAGTGTTATGTTTTTACCTTGCTTTACAAGGCTTTCATCCGTGGTTAAGCTTCCAGAAACGGTAAAACTGCCGTCTGTGTGGTCTATATTTACACTATGACCTGTATTGTTTAGTGTTACAGTGCGTATATCATTATCTTTTGCTTTTCGTAATTCTGTAGTCGATAGATTAAAGGAAAGGATCCATGTGTGCAAATCTGAATGTTTTAAAAATACTGCACCTTGAGGGGTTGTTGGCGGTGAGTTTGCTATTAAATTATAACTATATGTTTCAAAGTTTCGCCCAGAAAATGAATCTTGCAGGCTTATTGTTGCAGATATGTCACCATATGTAGGGTTTGAATCAAGTTTATCTAAAAATGCTTCCGTTAGTGTCATTACAAGTGTATCATATGGTTCTTGATTAAATGTATAGTCTACCCCGTATACAGGTTGTGTTTGCCCTAAGGGGCTATTATGCCATGTAATCCCAAAGTTTAAATCATACTTTTTAGGGTTTCTCATTATAAAAGATATGTTTTTTGCAGTTCCACCAGGTATATTTGTTATTCCGCCTGTACTGGGATAACTTCCGTCAAGTTTATAATATTCTATTGCGGCACTATTTGAGTAATAATCTAAATATTCAATTAAGTCTGCCTTATACCATTTACAGGAGAAAAAAAGAAAAGATACTAATAGTAACAATACTATTTTTTTCATACAACCCCTTTATCACACAAGGGTTAAACGCAACAAGAAAAAAAGAACAATAACCCTTTTACTATTATACACTCCTCCTCTATTTTTTGTCAACGTGTGAAAAAAATTGATTTTCTCTAATATCACCTGCTTTTTTTTCCGATATTCAGATGTAGGAGTTTAAATGAAACCGTTTGAGAAAATTACAATTGCGTTAGGGGCTTTTTCGCTTTTGCTAGCGGCCCTTTTTATATTATTTCTTATTCCCCAAATTTTTGATTTTGGAATAGCTTTTCAAGGCTTATCACTATCGTTTTACAATTTTGGAAAAGCGTTGGTATCTGTATACGGAATATCGTCCTTTCTTATTCCGCTATTTTTACTTGCAGTTGGAATAATTACATTTTTTTCCACATGGACAGATAAAACTGGTGTATTTCTAGCAGGCTCAATTATCCCTTTTTTAACGGTTGTAGCACTCGAATCCTTTACAAAAAGCATTTTTCCTTCTTCAGGTCCTGCTAAAATTATCGGATTATCAACTTTCTTTTTGGTAAGCACATTGCTATGTGCAATTGAATACATTTTACTAGGACTAGCTGCCGAAATAATATTTTCCCAAAAAAAAGCTAAAAAAGAAAAGCCTGTTGCTAAAGCAAGCACAGAAAATTTTAATACAAACGTGCAAGAAAAAAATATTTCCACGACTATAGAAACAGAAGAATCTGCCAATACAGCCTTACCAGAAGAAAATCCTTCGTATGATGAAATTGAAAACACCAATCTCAATTTTGAAAGAAAAGACGAAGAAAAAACAGAAACTGAAAATGAGCACCCATCTGAAACAAAAGAACCTTCAACAGAAGAGATAGAAGAGACAGAAGACGAATATGCATTTGCAGAAAATCTTTTTTCCGGAATAAAAGAGCAAGTAGAGCATGAAGTTTTTGCCCAAGAGCAGAGCTTAAGTCAAGCCCTTAATGATGAAGTTCAAAACTCAGAAGAAGAACAGGATATTTATAAAGAAAGCGAAACAGTTGAACAAGCAGAGTCAAAAATTGAGAACGAAATCATTCCCCAAAATGTAGCACCACAAGACATTGTTTACGCAGAGCCTTACGAAAATGGATTTATAGATTTAGGAGAAGAAGAAGTTTCTGCCTCGCATACAAGCCCTTTTATACGTCAAACCGAAGTGCAAGACCCAGAACCAGTAGATGAGCCGCAAAACATCAGTTTTGAAGAAGACGTAAAAGTTGAAATGCAGGACGACAATCAACTTGACTATTTTAATTCCTATGTAGAAGAAACACCAGAAAAAGAAGAAATTATTCTTTCAGAAGAACCTAATAATGAAGAAATATCTTTTGCAGAGGAAAATGAAAATTCCGAAGAACCATACAATGCACCTCAAGAAGAATCTTTTTCACAAGAGGTCGCTTCTACAAACTCTAATGAACAAACAGTACCTAATACTGAAGAAGAGCCTATTGATAACATTGCATATTCCGAAGAAGAAGCAGACTTCGAAATTGCGCCAGTTCTTTTAGATGACGAAGAAAAATATAATTTTTCTGAAGATAAAGAACATCTACAAAACCTTGCAGCAGAATATCAAAACGACGAAATCGGCATTGACAATATGCAAGAATACTATGCCGACCCCACGGACGAATATGCATTTTTAAATGATGATTCTGAAGACCTTGACATACACTTCATAAACGATGAAGAAGATGTTGTTACAGTACTAGAAAGTAAAGTAGAAGCAAGCACTATTCAAAACCAAGAAGTTCAACCCGAAATAGAAGTGTCTAAACCTGCAAAACAACGCTTAAATGCCCCATACAAAATACCTGTTGATGGGCTTTTAACTGCATATGCCGATTCCGAATACTGGATTATTGATGAGCCAACTCGTCAAGCAGGTGATACATTAGAAAAAACTTTGAGCGAGTTTAAAATTGAAGCTCAAGTAACAGGCATAAGAAAAGGTCCCGTGGTAACCATGTACGAAATTCTACCCGCCCCTGGAGTAAAGCTTAGTAAAATTGTTTCTTTAAGCGATAATATTGCACTCAGGCTTGCCGCTCCTAGCATTCGAATTGTAGCCCCAATTCCAGGCAAACACGCCGTTGGTATAGAAGTTCCAAATAAAAAACGCTCAATTGTAGGGTTTAGAGAATTAATCGATATGAAGCTACACGAATTTGACAAAATGGCAGTCCCAGTAGTTTTAGGCAAAGACATTTCAGGCGATGCTCAAATAATAGACCTAGCAAAAACACCCCACCTCCTTATTGCAGGGGCAACGGGTGCTGGTAAATCGGTATGTGTAAATTCTATGATTTTATCAATTCTGTATAAACGCTCTCCTCAACAAGTAAAAATGATTCTTATAGACCCCAAAATTGTTGAGCTTAAATTATATAATGATATTCCTC
This sequence comes from uncultured Treponemataceae bacterium, assembly GCA_964622185.1. Lineage (GTDB taxonomy): Bacteria > Spirochaetota > Spirochaetia > Treponematales > Treponemataceae > CAYJFX01. The sequence continues at coordinate 20,996 of CAZUPJ010000001.1, read as the reverse complement.
ATCTTTTGACCCCCGTTATTACAGAGCCTAAAAAAGCATTCCAAGCATTACAATACTGTTTATGCGAAATGGAGCGTCGCTATGCTCTTTTAGACGGTATGGGTGTTCGAGATATTGAAAGTTATAACCGACGCATAAAAGAAAGACGCATTGCAACCGAAGCCCTCCCCTACATAGTTCTTGTTATTGATGAATTTGCAGACCTTATGGCAACAACAGGAAAAGAGCTTGAATCAACCGTTGCACGCCTTGCAGCAATGAGCCGAGCTATTGGTATACATTTAGTGCTTGCAACACAACGTCCTTCTATTGATGTTATTACAGGTCTTATCAAAGCAAACATTCCAAGCCGTATTGCGTTTATGGTTGCCTCAAAAATGGATAGCCGCATTATTGTTGACCAAGTGGGAGCTGAGAAACTACTTGGAAAAGGCGATATGCTCTACGCAGGTCCCGTTGACCCCTTCCCAGTGCGTATTCAAGGAACCTTTGTATCTGATGACGAAGTTGAAAACGTATGCGAGTTTGTAAAACAATATGGGGAACCCGATTACATAGACGATGAAATTTTTGTCGATGCAGATGACGATTTTGAATTGTCAGGAAACTATAGCGATGGAGACGATCCTTTATACGAAGAAGCACTTGAAATTGTTATGCAAAGTGGAAAAGCATCTGCTTCTTACATTCAACGCAGGTTAAAAATTGGTTATAATCGCGCAGCACGCCTTGTTGAAGACATGGAAGCTCGCGGCATTGTAGGCCCTGCAAACGGCTCTAAGCCAAGAGAAGTGTTACATGTAGTTTAATTAATAATTTACAATGAATAATGTATAATTGTTTTACCAGAACATAGGTATAATCATCGTTTATGTGCAAACTGACTTGCAGTATCTAACAGTTTGTGATGAAAGGAAGCCTTTGCACAAACTCGTGGGTAAGCATTGTTAATTATCTAAACACTAATATATTCAGGCAACACGTGTTCTAAAAAGTTTACGTATATTTCCCACGAGCATTCGCCATAGCCCCCTGCCATAACATGGGTCTGTGGTATGTTTCGTGTTTTAAAAAAATTATACACAAGTAAGTCACGTTCTAAAAGCATTTCTTTTGTAAGAGATAAATCTTTTGTAGATGCAAGTTCGTCTTTTTCGTATGGGTCAACTCCTCCAACTACAATTGCAAGGTCGCAGCTTCCAAAGTTTTTCTCCAACCAGAATAATCCTTCTCGAAGTTTTGAAACGTACTGCAATTCTTCGCCTTTTGCAATGCCTATGTCAATATCACTTTTAGTCCACGAAGGATTAAAAACTTCGTTTTCATTATATTCATTTGAATCCAACGGCCAACCATGTTTCATGTGAATGCTCAAAGTACGTATAGTATCATCATCTCTAGTTATAAAAGCACTTCCGTCGCCTTTATGTGCATCAACATCAATAATCCATATATTTTTGGCAAGTGCTTTTTTTTGCACATACCGAGCCATAAGTACCACATCGTTTACAAGGCAAAAACCACTTCCATAGTCTACCATTGCATGATGACTTCCGCCTCCTAAAAAGAATGAAAAGCCTGTTTTCAATGCAATTTCTGCCGCTTCACATCCCGCTTGTGCTCCAACAAGGTTTTCATGCACTAAATTGCTCAAAGGTTTTTGTGCAGTTTTTGGTTCATAGCGGTTAAATGAGCCATCCTCATTCAATAACTCATAGGTTCGCACAACTTCTTTTTCACAGTCCTTTCCCAAAAGGCTTTCTACGTAGCGTTTAGAATGGCAAAGTAATAGCAAGGCTTTGTTCATTGGATTATTCGAAGGCGTGTAAACCCACTTTGCTTTTTCAACATTTTGCATACACCCTATGCAAAGTTTTTCATATACCATTTTGGCTTTATTGTAACGAATTGGAATAAGTATTCCATAATCGGTAAAACGAGTATCACACTCTGTACTGTAAACTATCATAAAAAAAGTATAACATAGAAAGGTAAAGATAAAAAGTACAATGAAAGTTTTTTTCCTGTTTTGTATTGTGTTATACAAAAAAAGCATTTATAATAGACTATAATGTTTTAAGAATTCTTTATATTTTAGAGGAAACAGTATGAAAGAACTAAAAGGCATCCCCGTTTCTGATGGGCAAGCATTAGGGAAAATACTAATAGTAACAGTAGAAACACTAGTCTACGAAAAATGCAGTATTAAAAAAGAATCACTTGAAGACGAAAAAGAAAAACTTCAGCAAGCGTTTAATGGAGCCATGGCTGAAATTAAAGAGTTGACAGAAAAAGCAGAACCAGGTGAGCAAAAAGAGATTTTTGAATGCTATATTGAAATGCTACGCGACCCAGAACTTATAAAAGAACTCAATGAATATTTGGAAAAAGAACTTGTTACCGTTGAAAGTTCTCTCTCTTATGTGTGTGAAAAATATGTAAATACCATGCTGGCATTAGAAGACCCATACTTTCAAGCAAGGGCAGATGACTTTAAGCAAATTTTCAGAATAATGTTTAGAACACTACAAGGAAAAAAAGCTACTCCAACGACACTTAATGAACCCTTTATTTTAGCAGCAAAAGAAATAGGTCCTGCAGATATGGCAAAAGTAAACAAAAATCTTTTACAAGGTTTTATACTAGAAACAGGAAGCAAAACTTCTCATGCAGCCATTATTTCTCGGGCAATGGGAATTCCCATGATTTCGGGCCTAACAGACATAGAAAATAGTATAAAAAACAATGACTATTGTGCAATTGACGGTTTCACCGGTACTGTACACATTAATCCTTCCGACGAACTTATAAAAGAATTTGAATGCAGCATAAAATGCAAAAAAGATGACGACAATAAAGCCTTAAAAATGCTCAACGAAGAAGCAATTACCTTAGATGGAAAACATATAACCTTATACGCAAATATTGGAACAACTCAAGAAGTAGAAGACGTACTAAAAGCAAATGCAGATGGCATTGGTCTTTTTAGAACAGAATTTTTATTTATGGAAAACGGCGGTAATCGTCTTCCAACAGAAGAAGAGCAATTCAAAGCATATAAATCGGTAGTAAGTGCTCTAGGAGAAAAACCAGTTATTTTTAGAACCCTTGATGCAGGTGGCGACAAACACATTGAAGCTCTAGGTATTCCAAAAGAAGATAATCCTTTTTTGGGGTGGAGAGCTATTCGGTATTGTCTAAAAAACACTGATATTTTTAAAACTCAAATTAGGGCTCTTTTGCGAGCAAGTCATTATGGAAATTTAAAAATAATGATTCCAATGATTATCTCTAAAGATGAAATAGTACAGTCAAAAAAAATTATTGATGAAGCATATGCAGAACTAAAAAAAGAAGGACTACCATTTAAACAGGTTCCGGTGGGAATTATGATTGAAACTCCTGCAGCGGCAGTTAATGCCGAAGAACTTGCAACCGTGTCTGACTTTTTTAGCATAGGAACAAATGACCTAACGCAATACACCTTAGCTGTGGATAGAGGGAATAATGCAATTTCGGACCTTTATGACGAAGGGCACCCTGCCGTTCTTGCTTTAATAAAGCATGTTATATCAGTTGGAGAAAAAGCCGGCATTACGGTAGACCTTTGCGGTGAAATGGCTGGAAACAGTACGTTTACCGAAGCATTATTAAAAAGCGGTTTAAAAGATTTTAGCATGAGTCCTATATTGATTTTAAAGATAAAAAAACTCATTCGTTCTTTATCAACAGACTAAAATAATGTATCGCCTGCCCGAAAGGCAGGTTTTTTTGTAAAAAATAAGAAAAAAATCAAAATTACTATTGACAGAAACACAAAACTGTTATATGCTACTATTAACAGAAACGTTACTACAAACAGTAACAATCCAAGGAGAATAGTATGTTTAAAAGAATGAGTTTAATTACAGTAGTATTACTTACTACATTGGCAACACTTTTTGCAATGGGTTCAGAAGAATCTAAAGATGATGGAAGTGTAAAAATTGGTATTGCAAAGATTGTGCAGCACGATGCACTTGATGCAGTTGAACAAGGAATTATTGATGTTGTAACTGAAGCAGGTTTTGATGCAGATTTTGACCTTCAAAATGCAAACGGAGATGTAAATACAGCAGCACAAATTGCAAACATGTATAAAACGGCAAAAGTTGATGTTGCAGTAGGAATTGCAACCCCCGTTGCAATATCTTTAGCAAATACGCTAAAAGATATTCCAGTTGTTTTTGGAACAGTTACCGACCCTGTTGGAGCAGGTCTTGTTAGTTCAGTTGACAAAGGTGAAGCAAACGTAACAGGCATGAGCGATGCCATTCCAACAGCAGAACACATTACAATGTTTGCAGAAATTGCAGGAATTAAAACGCTCGGGTACATTTATTCAAGCAACGAAGCAAACTCAATATCATCCCTTACAATGGTAGAAGATGCCTGTAAAGCAATAGGTATTGAACTTGTAACACAATCAATTGCAAACTCTTCAGAGGTAAAACAAGCAGCAGAATCCATTATAAACAGAGTTGACGGCATTTACCTTACAACAGATAACACTGTCTTTTCAGCACTTCCAGCACTTGTACAAGTTTTTAATGATGCAGGAAAACCCGTTTTCTCAAGCGATGTAACAGGTGCCTTAAATGGCGGTTGTATGATTGCGTCAGGCTTTAACTACTATAAGGCTGGTAGAGCAACAGGTGAAATGGTTGTGCAAATCTTAAATGGTGAAAGTCCCGAAAATATTCCAGTGCGTTTCATGACAGAACCAACAGATTCAGATTTACTTTTCGATTTAGATGCAGCTAAAAATGCAGGTATTACCATTCCACAACGTTACCTAGACCAAGCAAATTATATAATTGAAAACGGTCAGTTAACAGAAAAATAATTGCTTCTATAACATTCAAAACTTGCGAACAATGATTTGTGCGCAAGTTTTTGTACCTTTCCACACAATACAATTTTTGGTATAATTAAAATATGTACAGTATATTAACAGAAGGTTTAATTTACGCCCTCATGGTTTTGGGCGTTTTTATCACATTTAGAATACTTAACTTTGCCGACATGACCGTTGATGGATCTTTTCCTCTCGGTGCTAGTGTTGCAGCAAGTCTTATTGTGAACGGCATAAATCCTATTGTAGCAATTTTCGTTGCAATTTTTGCAGGGCTTCTTGCAGGTTTAGTAACCGCTACGCTTCACACAAAATTAAAAATACCAGGGCTTTTGGCGGGTATTCTAACCATGACAATGCTCTATTCAATAAATTTACGCATAATGTCTAACAGAGCAAATATTTCACTTTTACGAAATGAAACCCTACTTTCTTCAATAAGCAAACTTTTTTCATCTATTATGAGCAACGAAATATCTGTTGTTCTTTTTTTAGTACTGTTAGTGCTTGTAGCCAAGGTGCTTTTAGATTTATTTTTCCATACCGATTTTGGTCTTACCATGGGAGCCCTTGGATCAAACCCTCAGATGGTAATTTCACAAGGAATGAATCCTGAAATTGTAAAAGGTGTTGGTATTTGCATTGCAAATGGTTTAAGTGCTTTAGCGGGTGCAATAGCTGCCATGTATCAAGGTTTTGCCGATGTTGGTTCAGGTTCAGGCGTTGTAGTGTCGGGGCTAGCCTCCTTAATGATTGGAGAGTTTGTGCTTCGCTCAAATAAGATAGCACTTCTTACATTCCGAGTAATTATAGGCTCTATAATTTACCGAATGCTCATGTACTTTGCCCGCAGTTACGGATTTTTAATCAACATGAGCCCCAACGATTTAAAGCTTATTACAGGGCTTCTTATCATTATTTGTTTAACAATAACACAAACCGATGCACTAAAGCGATTTAAATCACTTATCAAAGGGAGCACAACATGATTACACTAGAAAACATTCACATGGTATTTGCACCCGATACGCCCGATGAAAATATAGCACTTTCAAACATTAATCTTCATATTAACCAAGGCGACTTTATAACCGTTATTGGTTCAAACGGGGCGGGAAAATCAACGCTTTACAATGTTATTGCAGGAACATACACTGCAAGCAAAGGAAACATTCTTCTTTCAAATGATAAAGGCACAAAGGATATTAGCAAAGATAAAGAATACGTGCGCTCTCGTTATATTGGGCGTATTTTTCAAAATCCCCTTTTAGGGACTGCAGGAAAAATGACCCTTGAAGACAATATGGTAATTTGCCACAAAAAAGGAAATAAAGGTTTAAAAATTAGTTTAAACAATAAAATGAGAGACTACTTTAAATCTAAGCTTGAAGTATTGGGAATGGGGCTTGAAAACAGACTTAAAGACAATGTTGAACTTTTTTCAGGGGGACAACGCCAAGCACTTACCCTTTTAATGGCAGTTATGTCTAAGCCAGATTTACTCTTACTCGATGAACACACAGCAGCCCTTGATCCGACAAATGCAAAGCTCGTTATGGAACTTACCCAAAAATTTGCTACCGATTTTAACTTAACCGTTATGATGATTACCCATAATATGAGCCACGCATTAGAGTATGGGAACCGGCTTTTAATGATGGATGCAGGTTCAATAATTCTTGATATTGATGCAAACGAAAAAGCAAAACTAACAATGGATGATATTGTTCATCGCTTTAAGCAAATAAAGAACACTGATTTAACAAGCGATAACATTCTCTTACATTAAATTTTAAATTACCTTCTAGCCATTCCTATATAAAATATGCTATAATGTTCAAAGAATATTACTTAAAGGAAGATATATGAATTTTACGTATTGCATACCTACAAAAATTTTATTTGGTGCTGGAAAACTTAATGCGCTTCACGAACAAGTGTTGCCTGGTAAAAAAGCTCTTATTGTTATCTCTGCGGGGAAATCAACCAGAGCAAATGGTTATCTTGAAAGAGTTGAAGCTGAATTAAAAAAAGCAGGTGTTGATTCTGTTGTATTTGATAAAATTCTTCCAAATCCAATTGTAGAACACGTAATGGAAGGAGCAGAATTTGCTAAAGCGAATGGATGCGACTTTGTTATTGGGCTTGGTGGTGGAAGTAGCATGGATTCAGCAAAATCAATTGCACTTATGGCAACAAACCCAGGCAACTACTGGGATTATATAAACGGTGGAAGCGGAAAAGGTCAAACTCCAAAGGCAGATCCTTTACCAATTGTATGTATCACTACAACGGCAGGAACAGGAACAGAAGCCGACCCTTGGACCGTTATTACAAAAGAAGACACACAAGAGAAAATTGGATACGGGTATGATAAGACTTTTCCTGTTCTTTCAATTGTTGACCCTGAGCTCATGGTTACTGTTCCAAAAGACTTAACCATCTATCAAGGTTTTGATGCACTATTCCACGCAACAGAAGGCTATATAAACAATACAGCATATGTAATGAGCGACATGTATGCACTTGAATCAATCAGACTTATTGGAAAATCATTGGTAAAAGCAGCAAATAACGGTAATGATATTGAAGCTCGAACTGATGTTGCCCTTGCAAACACTCTTGCAGGAATGGTTGAGTCAACTTCAGGATGTACATCTGAACACTCATTAGAACATGCCATGAGTGCTTGTTATCCAAAACTTACTCATGGTGCTGGACTTATTATGATTAGCCGTGAATATTACACTATGTTTGCCAAAAAAGGGGCCTGCAATGAAAGAATGATTGCAATGGCAAAAGCCCTAGGAAAAACAGACGCAACCGAGGCTATGGATTTTGTTACAGCATTGGTGGACTTACAAAAAGCATGTGGCGTAGACAGTCTAAAGATGTCTGAAATTGGTATAAAGCAAGAAGAACTCCCAAATCTCGTAAAAATTGCACGAGATACTATGGGCGGACTTTTTGGCTGTGATCCCGTTTCCTTAAGTGATGATGATTGCTTAGAAATTATGCAAAAGTCTTATTGCTAGTTTTTTTACGCATGGAGTGCGAATAATTTTACATCAAGATGAGCCGAGAAATATTTTTGCTTGGCAACTCAGGAGTTTTTCATGGATGGAATACGTAGTTTTTTTTATAGATGTTTTCAAGTAGGGGTATATATTGTTTCTTGGTTTTTGCCTTGGCGGGAACCAAAACTTTTTAAAGGTGAAGATGCCCTTTCACAATTAGCAACTTTTTTATTGAAAAAAAAGAAAACAAAGATTTGCATAGTTACGGATAAGGGAATTAAAGAAATAGGCATATTACGACTACTTCTCAATGCACTTGAAGATGTTAACATTGAATGCTTTGTATATGACAAAACTGTTCCAAACCCAACAGAACAAAATGCACAAGAAGCTTGCGACATATACAAAGAAAATTTCTGCACAGCCTTTATTGCCATTGGAGGTGGTTCTTCAATAGATTGTGCAAAAATTGCGGCTGCTCTAGCAGCAAAACCTACAAAAAAACCTATACAAATGAAAGGTATTTTACGAGTCCTAAAACGACTTCCCTTTGTTTTTGCAGTGCCTACTACAGCTGGCTCCGGAAGCGAAACAACGCTTGCTGCAGTTGTAACAGAATCTGAAGCCCACGAAAAGTATGCTATAAAAGACCCAGCATTAATTCCTTATGGAGCAGTACTAGATCCAAAATTAACGATTGGACTTCCGCCTAGCATAACGGCTACAACCGGCTTAGATGCTCTTACACATGCGGTTGAAGCCTTTATTGGTAGAAACAATACAAATAAAACAAAAAAATGTGCATTAACGGCAATAAAAATAATATTTGAAAACCTACCTTTAGCATACAAAGATGGTGCTAATATAACAGCCCGTGAAAACATGCAACAAGCTGCATACCTTGCAGGAATTGCTTTTACAAGAGCCTATGTTGGTTATGCCCATGCAATTGGGCACACCTTGGGTGCTTTTTATGGTATCCCGCATGGTCTTGCAGTTTCAGTTTCCCTTCCTTATGTACTTAATCAATACGGAGAAGAAGCTCACAAAAAATTAGCAATCTTAGCAGACCATATTGGAATCAGTCAAGAGTCGGACGCGGTAGAAATGAAAGCTCAAAAATTTATTGAAGCAATATCAACTTTATACAGCACTATTCATGTTCAAAACAACATTCCAGAAATAAAAGTTGAAGACATTCCTAACCTATCAAAAACGGCACTAAAAGAGGGCAATCCTGAATATCCAGTTCCCAGAATTATGTTTCAAGATGAGTTTGAAGATCTTTTTGAACAAATTAGAACTGGTGCGAGTATTAATTCTTTTTAGAATTAGAAAAGATTTTTTATACAATCCTTAAAGGTTAGCCCTCTATCAAATTCGTTCTTAAACATACCAAAAGAAGTAGCGCCTGGAGAAAAAACAACAGGAAAGGACTCCTTTTCACTTTTCAAATATTTTTTTACATCTTCTAAAAGTTCTGCCAAATTATTATACGGCCCAGAGTAATCAATCACTACTTCTTTTTCTTTTAAGAGAGAAAGAAGCTTGTCTGTACCCGTTCCTTCTAGCAAAAAGAGTGCATGTAAGTTTTCATTCTTTGCTTCATCCAAGACTTTTACAAGTGGTAAAAAATCTAACTCTTTATCAGTTCCACCAGTAATCAGAAGTAATCCCTCTGGGAAGGAATTTATTGCAGCAACAACTGATTCAGGGACAGTAGCTGCAGAGTCATTATAAAACTTGTATTCGTTCTTAGCATTTTTCCAAGAGTGGAAATACTCTAATCGATGACCTATACCTGGATACTTTTTTAATACATCAATAATATCATCATCTTGCACACCTATTAAACTCATAACACAAGCAGCATTAAGAACATTTTCTTTGTTATGCTCCCCTGGAACTTTCAACTCATCAAGCCAACCATCATTTTCAGCATCTCCATAAAAAAGAGAATCAGGAATGTCATCTGGATAACGAACAACATTCGTTTTTGCCTCATTTGCAAAAATATCACCCCAACCATCTTCATCAGTTGAACATAAAAAAACATCATTTTTATCTTGATCTACAAAAATAAGTTTTTTATCAGCAACATAGGATTCCATGTTATCGTACCAATTCTGATGATCGGGTACAATTTTTGTAATTACTGAAATAATTGGTTTAAGAAGTTTTCGTCCTCGCAAATCTGCAAGCTGCCAACTTGAAAGCTCTAACACGACAATTGGTGCATTTTTTTCAAGTGTTTCATCAATAAAGGTTAAAGGACTCACCGTAATATTTCCGCCTAAAAGCGTTTTTATCCCGGCTTCATTTAATCCGTAATGTATGGCACTCACAGTAGAAGATTTTCCCTTGCTCCCAGTAACTGCAATAATTTTTGATTTTGTAAATTGTAAAAAAATAGAAATATCGCTTTCAATGTGTTTTGCCGCTACAAGATATGGGCTTCCCTCGTATTTTACAATAGGGTTTTTAATCACACAGTCGGCATGTTCAAAATCTTCTATTCTGTGTTCCCCTAGCACAAACTTTAAATGGCTTGTATCCAAAGTGGAGTCATTCATAAGCGAATCAACCGAGGGCTTAAGTTCTTCTTCTGTTTTCATATCCGTAACAGTAACACTAGCTCCATGCTTTAAGAAAAAGCGCACCGAAGCTTCCCCTCCACCATGCAATCCAAGTCCCATTACGGTAATATTCTTTCCCTTAATATCAGAAAAAGACTTAAAAAGTCTTTTAGTTCCGTAACTATGCGGCACTTTGTTTATATTAACACTATTCATACACTATCCCCATATGGTTCCAAGCAAAAAAATTCTTTTTTCCTATAGACTTGTCGTTAAAGATTGTCTGCTTTTAAATCTTTCAACGCCTTGTTCTAAAATGAGCTCGATAACATCTTTATAGTTTAACCCACCTGCCTCACACATTTTGGGAAACATACTTATAGAAGTAAATCCAGGAAGTGTGTTGAGCTCATTTATAAAAATTGCTCCGTTTGATTTGTCAATAAAAAAATCTACCCTTGAAAGTCCAGAACAATCTAATGCTCTGTAGGCTTTTTGTGCAAAATCTTTTATTATTAATTCTTGTTCTTGAGTTACTATTGCTGGAATAATAAGTGCAGCCCCATTAGGGTCAGTATATTTTGCATCATAATCGTAAAATTCATGTGTAGGGGCAATTTCTCCCAGTTCATAGTATTTTACACTTCTAGGATTTTCTTTTCCATTTTGAAAAGAAAGTTCTGATGTATTTCCTGTAACAGAGCACTCAATTTCACGTGCGGGAATAAATGGTTCAACTAGAATTTTTTCATCCCACTTAAAAGCATTTTCTACGGCCTGCTGCAACTCGTTTGTATTGTTTGCCTTTGCAGTTCCAACAGAGCTTCCTGCACAACAAGGTTTTACAAAAACAGGAAAGCCAAATTCTTTTTCTATGCGTAAAAAAATGTCTGCTAATTCTTTTTCATTTTTTTGTGCAGATTTTATACAAATATAAGGAACAATAGGTAAGTCTTCTTGTTGCCACACTTGTTTAGCTTTTTCTTTATCCATTGCTATGCTACTGGCCATAACGCCGCAGCCACAATATGGTAACTCTGCCATTTCTAACAGGCCTTGCAAAAGCCCATCTTCTCCGTAAGTCCCATGCAAAATAGGAAGTACAACATCAACTGCAATGCTTTTTCCATTGTGTGAAAGTGCGTTAGCAGTGCCGCCTCCAGGCTGTATTGTTACAAGATTTTGACTGTTTTCTGTAATTACTAATGTTGCTGTTGTATTATTGAGAAGTTTTTCAAGTTCGCTTTCTTCTTGCACATACCAAAAGCCTTTTTTTGTAATGCCTATTAATACAATGCTATGTTTTTGTCTATCAATATTTCTAACAACAGAGGATGCTGAAATAAGTGAAACTTCATGCTCACCGCTTTTTCCCCCATAAAGAACTGCTACAATCATCACTTTCCTCCAAAGCCCATTTCAGCTAAGGCTTTTTCAGCCTCTTCTATTTCATCGTAATCCATTACAAAGTCTTTATAAATAATTGAGTTTTCGTGTGCCTTTCCCAATAAAAGCACAAGGTCGCCCTTTTGGGCAATTGAAAAAGCCCTTCTAATTGCCGTAGGGCGGTCAGTAATAAGTAAAAGCGATTTTCCCCGAACAAGAGTTTTGCAGCCTACTGCAATATCTTCTAAAAGCTCCGTGGGATCTTCACCGCGCGGATCTTCATCTGAAAGAATCACTACATCGCTATAAGTGGAGGCAATTTCCCCTTGAATGGGACGTTTTTTTGTATCACGCTCTCCACCCGAACCAAAAATGCTAATTATTTTTCCTTTCACTCTGTCACGTAATGGTGGAAAAATTGTTGTAAATGACGAAGGTGTATGGGCGTAATCTACAAGAACTTCAAAGGGTTGCCCATTATCAATTGCCGTCATTCGCCCACGAACAGGAATAAGTTTTGGTGCAAGTTCAATAAGTTTTTCCATTGGCGTGCCTGTAAGTTTTGAAACTAAGAGCATTGCTGCAAGTGTATTGTCGACGTTAAACGTACCAGGAAGATTTATTCTTGCTTCCTTCGAAGAACCATTTGTGCAAATATTGAATATTACGCCTTTTTCATCGCTTACAATATTTTCGATAGTATATTGTGAAGAAAAAGATTGTTTATTGTTATTACAGTGCATGTTGCTCGACGTAAAACTAATTACCTCATGTCCTTTTGCACAATCTGCAAAATAAGAGGCTGCAGGATCTGCCGCGTTTACTACCCCAAGCGGCTCAACAGTAATTTCGTTTCCGTTCACACATTTTTTGTGGTCGTGTAGGCAAAGGTTCCTAAAAAGGTTTGCCTTATCGCTTTTATATTGTTCATATGTTCCATGAAACTCTAAATGCTCATGGGTTACATTCATCATAGCAACGCCATCAAAAAGAATATCGGCAAGCCTACTTGTTTTAAAAGAAAGCCCGTGAGATGAAGATTCAATTACTGCATATTCGCACCCATTTTCTAGCATTTGGTATAACTTTTCTTGCACAATAGGTGCTTCGGGCGTTGTTTGGTGTTCAGGGTTATCTATTGCTTCATCGCCAAGTGAATACTGCACAGTAGAAATAAAGCCCGCTTTTTTGCCAAGTAAACGTAAAAACTGCCAAATTAAAAAAATGGTCGTGCTTTTTCCCTCCGTGCCAGTTACTCCAAAGGTAATAAGTTTTTTGCTAGGATTATCGAAAAACAAAGCTGCAATAGGCGACATGGATGCACGTGCATCATTTACTGACACAAGGCTTATACCATTATCTTTTGCGCATTTTATTGCCTCATTGGGTAAACTGCCTTCAAAAACAATGGCTACAGCACCATTTTCAATGGCCTTTACAACATAGTCATTTCCATGCACATGCACGCCTGGAAGAGCAAAAAAAAGTGAGCCGTTTTCTACATATCGTGAATCAAATAGAAGGGATGTTATTAACATATCTTCCCCGTCAAAAGAAATGCCTGAGGGGAGAATTTGAGATAATTTTTTAGCCATGGCTTATTTTACTATTAAACAGACTTATTTTCAAGTGTTTTCATTCTACCCAATATAAACATCACTACCATTATTAATTATTACCTGTTAATTTTTACTTATCTATGCTATACTGAAACTATGAAAACAGAACTTAAACAATTTACCCTTTCAACCCCGCATGAAGAATTTATCGACATTACAAATCAAATTGAAGGCTTTATAATGGAACTAGGTGTGGTATCGGGTACAGCATTGGTATTTTGCCCACACACAACGGCTGCAATTACCATAAATGAAAATGCAGACCCCGATGTTCAGCATGATATGCTCCTAGGATTAAATACGGTATACCCTCAAGATCAACGTTTTCGTCACATGGAAGGAAACTCCCCTGCACACCTTAAATGTTCAACGGTAGGAGCTTCTGAGCAGTTAATAATACATAACGGTCACCTTGTTTTGGGCACATGGCAAAGTGTATACTTTTGCGAGTTTGACGGTCCAAGAAGCAGAAAGTTTTTTGTGCAAATATCGTATTAAGAAAAATCCCCGATACGACGTATCAGGGATAAAAAAGGAGGAGTGTGTGTTTAACAGTTGATTTGTTAATAAATATATAATACATTACATTCCTTAAAACAATCTTAAAAAAAATAAAAATAATTGATTTTTCACTTTTTTTTTACTTTAGCGGTTGCAAAATGCAGCTACACAGAAAACCCCCTGTACGACGTACAGGGGGCAAAAGGAGGAGTGTAGTGTGGATAACAATTGCTTTGTTATAATTATATAATACACTACATTTCTTAAAATAGTCTTAAAAAAATCCAACATTTGTACGATTTTTAACATATTTTTAATTTTTTCATAAAAAAACCCCCTGCATAACGTACAGGAGGCTAAAAGGAGGAGTGTAGTGTGAATAACAATTGCTTTTGTTATAATTATATAATACACTACGTTTCTTAAAACAATCTTAAAAAATCCGACAATTGTGTAACTTTCTCACATTCTTTTTTTTTATTCTATGATAATATACACTTAGAAAACATTTATATGTTATATATAAAATTTATAGGAGAAAATTATGTCAGCAGTAGTACTTACAAAAGAAAATTTTGAGCAAGAAGTTTTAAAATCAGATAAACCAGTTTTGGTTGACTTTTGGGCACCTTGGTGTGGTCCATGTAAAATGGTTGGTCCCATTATTGAAGAAATTGCAAATGAAGTTACCGATAAAAAAATTGGTAAAGTAAATGTTGATGACCAAGGAGACCTTGCCGCAACATACGGAATAATGAGCATTCCAACCTTAGCCCTTTTTGTTGATGGTAAAATAGTAAAACAAGGTGTTGGAGCAAAAGACAAAGAAGGCATTTTAGAGCTTCTTAAATAAAAAAGAACCCCGATACCGCAAATGGTTATCGGGGTTCTTTTTTTTGTACAGCCCGTGCACAAAAGCACACGGGATTATGCGAGATTACAAATACCTTTATATAAAAACTAAGGTATTGTTACAACTAATAAGGTTCCTGCCTTTTCTGTGGTATATTTAAAAGGAGCATTTAAAAATAGCGACTCAAAATAGTTGATAAAACCATCACCGTCACCAAAACCAGTCATAATGTCTGCAACATATGAAATGAAGCTTCCTGTCCAGTATCCATATTCAACTCCAAGTTCTTTACCTGTTGAGTTTGGGTCATTTGCAAAAGCATCACTAATAGCAGTAGAATCTTCGGAAGTTAGCGAGTATCGTACGCTATTTTTGTAAAAAATTATTGTTGCATTTGGTGGTTCGGGCTCACTATAATATGAAACATCACACTCAAGCACATTGTCTGTAGCTGTAACACCAAAAAAATCATAAAATCTTGACTCTACTGACATATCATTTTCGACTAGGTAATTCAAATATTCAGTCATGCTCGCAAAACCTGACCCATTCATTGCAGATTCATTTACCGTAACAATATGGGCTTCAGCCCCTGTTCCCCAATCATAATCAGGTGAAGGGAAAGTATACTTGTACACTAGTTTTAATTCGGTTAATATATCTGAACCTTCTTGTAATGCAGTCCCACTTTCATCATTAAAAACAATTGTTCCTATTTCAGGTGCTGCTTCAAGTTCTACGGTGAAATTTAGTCTTATTGAGCCCCCAAAGCTTTCAAAAGCATATCCATTGGCTGCCTCTACATTAATCAAAAATTCTGCTTTTGAATTTGTTTGTTCTGTAACTTCTCCACTAGTATTATATGATACATAATACGCACTTGTAGTAGTTACATTTGGAATACTTATTTCAGCCTGTATTGCTTGAGATATTTGTTCATACGTTGTTCCACTTTTCACTGTAACAGTTGCATTTGCAGATTGTGGTAATTCACCATCTACTATTGCCCATGTTCCGCTTGTCTCAAAACCTGCAGGAGCAATATTGTTATCCGCAATAGCACTTGTTGGAATTGTTGGCATGATTTGTACTGTTAGAACATTGCCTTTTTGTGTTATGCCTACAGGAATGCCACTTAAGTTCTCCTCAACAATTTGCTTTACCCAACTATTTAAGTAGTTTGTCATAGAATAGCTAGGTAAATTTAAACCTGCAATGTACTCTTTTGCTTCTGTGTTATATTCTGAGTCAGGAGCAGTCTTTACATACTCAACAAAATCTAATATATCTTGCCCAACAATGGTTAAAATATGGCTTTCATTTCCTTCTCCCCATGTTCCTGGAAAGCCAAAGCTCTCTAATCCTTGTGTGATAGGACTTCCATCTGCATTTAAGAATTTAACTTGTCCTTCATACACAAATGTAACAAGTAGTGTATTTTCTCCAGTTTGGTCTAATACAGCTTCTGCAATATAGCCTTGTTCTAATGCAAGCCCTTCTATACCTGCAACATATTCAGAGAACCCTGTATTTACGGTTACAATGTGTTCATTACCATTTGTACCCCAATCACCGTTAGGAATAAACTCTTTTACTTGTGTTAAATAACCAGGCAAAACAGCTCCGTCAGCAGATATTATATCATCACTTAAAGTGCTTCTAACACCACGTGCATTCATTTCATAAAACTCAATAGTTCCTGCTTCGGGGAGTATCTCTTCAATCGGCGACAGTATTATGGTCAAAACAGTTCCACTATCGTCTATGGCTGTTCTAACAGTAACATCTCCCGAACTTTCAAGCGATTCTTTTATTGATACTTGTAAGTACGCAAGATAGTCTGCAATGGTTGCAAAATCTCCTAATAAAGCTTCCTTTGTTACGAGTGCTATATGTGCATCTTCTGCAGTTGTTCCCCATGTAATACCAGCTTCTGGCAAGCCAAGCATTGGTATTACCACTTCTAAACCGTCTTCAGGAAATGGAGTTGGAGTAACGGAATCTGGTTCATGTATCATAAGGAAAATAGCTCCTGTTTGCGGTACTACTATCGTTACGGTTAAATGATCTCCATTCTGTGATGTTGTTACGGTATAATCTCCAGTGCTCTCTAGCGTTTGTTTTATTGATTCTTGTAAGTCAACAAGATAGTCTTCAATAGAACTAAAATCACCTAATAAAGCCTCTTTAGTTACGGTTGCTATATGTGCATAGCCTGTATTTGCCCCACCCCACATAATGCCGACACTTGGCAAGCCAAGCATAGGTTTTAATTCATTTAAAGAATTTTCAGGCAAAGGAAATGGAATATCAGAGTCAGGTAGTTTTGCCATAAAAGTAATAGTGCCAGTTTCACTACTTGGTATATCTTCCATTTTTACTATCAAGCTGCCACCTGCATCTATTTCTGTTTCATAGTTAGAAACAACAAAGTTATCTTTTGTAAAAGTCCCTCCCTCATTTATTACAAGAACAATGTTATCACTTGCTATATCGATAATAGGGTTTAAATAAATTTTTGAAGCTGGATCTAATTGGCCTAAAACCCCAAGTTTTATAAATGGATCATCGTCTAATAGGTTAAAGACAACGTTCTTTGGTGTGCCCCCGCTAACGTTATTAGAAATGGTTACTAAGCCCTCAAAGCTTACAAACCCGCTTGATGCTACTCTAACGGCACCCAATTCTCCTAAATTACTATTAAAGCCAGTAATTGAAGTATTTATAAAGTGAACTTCTGCATTGTCAACCCAAAACATGGATTCGGTTGCCGCTATATTGGGGTTTCCTCTAAAAGTTATTCCATTAAATTCAATTTTTGCAGAAACATCAGCTCCTACACCCGCTCGAACAATAGACTTTGACGAATTGTTTAATATCGTTAAACCTGGATAATTCCATGTTGTATCTTTTGAAATATTAAACGTACCATCAACATACACGGTAGCACCAGGCAAAAAGTTTCCAACACCACCCAACACTTCAACAGCCTTTTCTATCGTAGACACTGTATTAAAAGGCGTAAACCCTGTAGAATCCATTCCACCAGGTGTTACGAAAACAGCATTTGTTCGTGCAGCAAGAACATTTTCAGCTATTTTAAGAACAGCATTTTCAGAACGTGCCCCAAAATATAAAGGGTCTCTGTCTCCCCGTTGCTCTGTGTATTCATCAGAAAATAAAACTTCTATTTTGGCGTACACAGTTTGTCCTGCTGTTAGTTGGTCAAAAACAACATTTGTGTTGCGTGCTTGAGCCGCAGTGAGCGTTTGATTTGCTATAATTGCATCGTTTTGGCTATTGTGTAAGGTAACGGTAACCGTTAAATCGTCACCTGTAAAATCGTCACCCGGCTGACTTCCAGGAAAAACTGATAAATTTTGGATAACACTTGGTTGAGAAGCGTCTACCCCAATTTCAAAGGGATTAGTTGAATCTTTTAATATTTCTTCTAAATTTATATTAAAAGAAACACTTGCACCATTATTTATTTGCCAAAGTGAATCACATGCAGTAAATAATAAGGCAAATAATATGATTACAGTAATAAGATTTTTTTTCATGTTGCTATTTTCCTTTTTTAAATTAAACAAAAACATACTACGATTATATATTTTTTTATATATAATTTCAACCTGGAACATTATTTTGTAGCATAAAAAAGCCCGTACTGGATAGCACGAGCTTTGAATGTAAAATTTGCTTATTCAGCCAAAAAAACTGTTAGTGTCTCTTGGAAATCTAAGCTTACATTTGTAGTTGTATTTGGGTATCCCAGCACTGAGGCTTGCCCTTCTATATATGTTCCCATCTTTATTAGATAGTCGCTCATAGATGTAGCTCCCATAGATGCAAAGGCTTCTTCTGTCACAATTACTGTATGAGCAAAAAATTCAGTATCCCAAGCCAGCCCAGGACCGTTTAGCATACTCTTTATAGATTCTATAGTAGCTTCGTCATAAATGGGGTTTCCTAACGCATCAGTAAAACTTATTTGTCCTATTGCCACTTCTTGTGTGCTTACTAAAATCTTCATATCCTTGTAATCTATCTTTATAAAAGCAGTTTTTATATTGGTATTCTCAAAATATTGCATTGCATTCCTTTCGATATAAGAAAATAAATCACTAACGGTCGGCGGTCCTGATGATTGTAACATGTCACCTGTAATTACGGTTTTGTTGTTAGGATATTCTCCTAAACTAGCCTTGCTTCCAGATAAATTTTGAATTACCATGTCAGCACTATTCCAAATATTTGCATCATTTATTGGTGTAACTCCGTCAATATTATAGAATTCTATTACGCCTAAATCTAATGTGTCAGATAGAAATATACGCAATGTATAACCTTGTCTTTCAGTATAGTATATTCCTACCACACCTTCACTGTCCCATGGTAAAGCCCCCCAAATGCCATTATGAAAAGAGTCACTATCCAAGTAATCTGACATATAGTCAAATCCAGATGCACTGAGAACACCGCTGTCAATGCTAACATAGTCATGCTCAGTATCTCCTTCACCTTGATATTTTCCCGTAGTCCAATTAAGGTTTCCTTGTTGCGGAGCTGTAGAAAGAAAAGAATTTAACTTTGTCTTTATTGCCGATAAATCACTGTATACTGTATTGGTTGTAATATCATAAAACTCTATGCGCCCTTGTGCCAAAAATGTTGCAGTCGCAGAAGTATCACTTGTGCGATTAATATCTGCCGTATAACCTTCTTCGGATGCAAGAGTAGAAAGTTGAACTTGTAAACCGTCCATGTACGTTTTTATGTTTGGTGCTCCGCTACTTGCAATATCTGCTTCTGAAATAATTAATATGTGTCCATTCCAAGTAGTTAAACCCATTCCAGCAAAAATAGATTTTAATAGTGGAAACTCACTTTCTGTTACCGGCTGAGAATTTCCGTCTTTTGTTTCCTCTAAAAACGTTATTGTTCCTGTTGCAGGTTGTGGGTCGATAGCTCCATCATTAGGTGAAAACTGAATGGTGAGTGTTGTTCCATCTAAAATAGTTTCTACTACACCATATTCACCAAGCCCATATTTTATTTGATATGCGGTTTCTTCAAGATATTGACCCAGAGTCATATTTTGGGATACATATGCTTCGTGAGTTATTGTTGCAATATGTGCAGTTGAATCTGTTCCCCACGTAATACCAGAGCCAGTCAAAACTTCTTTTACGCCTTGTAAATAGATACTGGAGAGAGGAGATTCACCTTGCATAAATATGATAGTTCCTATTTCTACTGCAAACAAACTTCCACTAGACTCATCTATTGCCAAATTAAGACCTGGAACCACAAAGTTATGTATATCAAAAAAAGGTCCTCCTTCACTATACACAAGTGGTAAAGGATACATAGCATCCGATGAAACAATAGGATTTAAGTATATTCTTGAAGCAGAATCTAATGGCATAAAAAGACCAAGAGGCGTATAAGGTTCATTTCCTGATAATTCAAAGACAACATTACTTGGCTTACTATTGCTGTTGTTTTCTGAAATGTGTACCAAGCCTTCAAAAGAAGCCCATCCTTGGGGACTAAATCTAACTGCTGCAAGACCTTCTTCTGATCCATTAAAGCCAGTAATGGTAACATCTTTAAAATTTACACCAGCATTAACTATCCAAAACATGGATTCGTCTGCTTCAATATTAGGGTTTCCTTTAAACGTAATGCCGCTAAACTCAATATATCCACCAATATCGGCACCCTCTCCAAGTCGAACAAGAGATCCTTCACTGTTATTTGTGATTGTTAATCCAGGGTAATGCCATCTTATACCCTCCTCTACTGTTTGCGGTAGATCTTTCATATCAAACGTACCATCAACATACACGGTAGCATCTGGCATAAAGTTTCCAACACCTCCCAACACTTCAACGGCTTTTTCTATTGTAGACACCGTATTAAAAGGAGTAAACCCTGTTGAATCCATTCCGGCAGGTGCTACGAAAACAGCATTTACCCGTGCTTGTAATTGATTATTATCTCCTTCAACAAGCGTTGTACTATTTGAACGTGCTCTAAAAAATAATGGATCTCTTTCGCCTCTGATATCATTATACGCTGCGGAAAACAACACTTCTATTTTAGCATACACATTTTGCCCAACAGTTAATCTATCAAAAACAA